>JADBON010000187.1:0-3526 GCA_015656305.1 Alistipes sp. | reverse complement strand
TGTTAGGGTTGTAAGTACCCAACTTCTCGATGAACTTACCATCACGTGGCGCTCTGCTATCTGCGGCAACGATGTGGTAGAAAGCATAACCCTTCTTACCGTGACGTGCCAAACGAATTTTAACAGCCATTTGCTATAAAAATTTATTGGTTAAAAATTAATTACGCTCAACCCTTTTGGGTTTTTCAGCGCGCAAATATAGATACAATTTTTTATCCCACCAAACATTTTTACTGAAAATGTGCAAAAAATCAGCCTTATACATATATTTTATATTATATGTCGCACTTTTTAGGATGAAATATTCCTTGTTTGGCGTAGGATAATGGCTTGGGTTTTGCAAGTGTAGAGGTGTGTTTAATTTTAAAAACCATAAGATTATGATGCCAGTAAAGAAAGTAAATCGTTTGCCAGGCTTGTTCGGGGATATGTTCTTCGACCAGTGGCCAGAACTCTATGCAAAACGTGGTACTACGCCACAGATTAACGTCATCGAGACAGAGAAGAAATTCAAAATCGAGATTGCTGCGCCAGGTATGACAAAGGATGACCTAAAGGTTGAGTTGAATAACGATAACCAGTTGATTGTCTGCTTGGATAAGGAGGTGGATAAGCGTGAGGATGGCACCCCTTGTTGTGGTGATAGCGACTGCTCGAAGGATGAGAGCCATCACTATCTACGTCGTGAGTTCTACGTGACATCGTTCCGACAGATTTTTAATCTTCCTGACTCTATTGATAAGGATAAGATTACGGCAAAGATGAGCCACGGTGTGTTGCGTATTAAGCTTCCAAAACGTGATGGCGCAACACCTCTTCCAGAGATGAAGCATATTGCTATCGAGTAAAAAAAATAGCGGTGAGGCAACTCATCGCTATTCTTTTTTTATTGCTGTTCGCGCTCCTCACGTTCACGAAGCTGGCGCGATATTTCGGCAATGCTCTTCATTATCGCCCACGAAACCATCGTTGTGGCGAAGATGAGAACGGCAGCGCATATAGCCCAAAGCATTGGCGCGGGAACGGGGAACTCGACGATAAGTGGCGCAATCAACGCTCCAAAGGTGAGGAAGAGTCCTAAAATTAGGGTGATGTCGGCAGCGTTAACAAGAACTGCTTCGCGGAAGATATACTTCGACTTTGGTCGTGGCGTGGCGTTAGTGTAGTTGTCGCGCTCTACAACCTCGTTTATACCCTCTGGTGTAGGCTCGTTGTTCTCCTCTGGCTTATCAGCGTTGCAGTGAGGACACGCCGCTAAGTCGCTGCTTACAAGGTTGTTGCAATTGCGACAAAGCCAGCTTTTATTTTCGTTTGTTGCCATAATCAATACCTGTTATTTTGTTGCTTCGCTATGGTCAATATCGCAGCCTGCGCAGTTACCAGAGCAGATGTTGTCGGTGTCGCAGTCCGTTAGACCCATATCCTCACGAGTCTCCTGCACGGCGCACTTGATACCCATCTTCTGCATATTAGGATTTGTCGAAATCTCCGACTGAATGTGGTGTCCCTTGAAGAGGTAGGTGAGTGACATTGCCAAAGCGAAGAAACCAACAACGGCCACCGCAGCGATTATAGTTACTAATATTGTCGACATATTTTTTTATTTTTTATAATGCAAAATTGTGAAAATATATTGTGCTTTTCGGTGCAAATTTATATATTTGCAGAGTAATTTGCAAATGTTGCAGTTCGTCGTTAGATGAAAGGCTCTATTTAATTGTTTTATATTCACTTATTTAGTGTATGAAGATAGTTATTGCAGGTGCTGGAGATATGGGTACACACCTCTCGAAAATGCTCAGTGGTAATGGTCACGACCTAACTGTTGTGGATGTCGATCCTAAAGCATTGGTTGAGGTGGGAAACCTTGTGGATGTGGTAACCGTGGAGGGTGATACAACGCAGTTTTCGGTGTTGCGTCGCGCGGGTGTGAGAAAGTGTGACCTTTTTATTGCCGTACGCTCGGTGGAGAATGATAACATCCTCTCGGCGGTGATGGCAAAGCAACTTGGTGCCAAGAAGGCTATTGCACGTGTCGATAGCAATGAGTATCTCGAGCCTAACAGCAAGGAGGTGTTCATTGATATGGGTATCGACTATCTCTTCTATCCAGAGCAGATTGCAGCTCACGAGGTTATCAATCTTCTTGGTCATACATCCTCTACCGAGTATGTTGACTTTGCGGGCGGAAAACTCTCGATGGTGGCATTCCGATTGGAGCTTACCTCGCCACTTTTGGGCCGTACGGTGATAGACGCCGATAACGAGGATGAGGATTTGGAGTATCGTGTGGTGGCTATCGTGCGCGGTGCCAAAACTATTATCCCTACTGCGGAGGACAGATTCGAGGAGGATGATATGGTCTATGCTATTTCGCGTCATAACGCTACGCATAAGGTCGTGGAACTTTCAGGAAGACGTGAGGTGGAGATTCGTAATATGATGATTCTTGGAGGTTCACGTATCGGTGTGCGTATCGCCAACGAGCTGCAGAATGATGTGAATATTAAGCTTGTTGACTATGATGCCGATAAGGCTTTCCGCCTCGCCGAGCGACTCGATAAGACGCTTATCATCAACGAGGATGGCCGCGATACGGAGGCTATGATGGAGGAGGATCTTGCGGGTATGGATGCCTTTGTTGCAGTTACGGGACGTAGCGAAACGAATATCCTCGCTGCGATGTTGGCAAAGCGTATGGGTGTGAAGAAGGTGATTGCCGAGGTGGAGAATATCAACTATATTTCGCTTGCGGAGAGTATTGGTGTGGATACCATCATCAACAAGAAACTCGTCACAGCATCGAACATCTTCCGCTTTACGATGACAACCGAGGTGCAGACTATCAAGTGCTTAACGGGTAGTCAGGCGGAGGTTATGGAGTTTATCGTGAAGCCAAACTCTCCAGCTACAAAGCATAAGGTTTGTGACCTTGGACTCCCCGAGGACTCAATTATCGGTGGCGTGGTGCGTGGCGATAGAGTATTTATCGCAGTGGAGGAGACACAGATTAATGCCTACGATAGGGTTGTTGTCTTTGCAATGCCAGACTCGGTGATGCGCGTGGCGGAGTTCTTCAACTAAAGAATGAAATCAAAAAAAAAATATAACACTAACTCTTAACTATGTACATAGCAATTGCAGGAAATATCGGTAGCGGAAAAACTACGCTTACCGAGATACTTACAAAGCGTTATGGCGCACAACCTTACTACGAGGATATCGCAAATCCCTATATCAGCGACTTTTATGAGGATATGGGACGTTGGTCATTCCACCTTCAGTTGTGGTTCCTCGGAAGCCGTATCCAGCAGACTTTGACGATGTTGGCCGATGGTGCGGATAATATCGTGCAGGATAGAACAATCTATGAGGATGCGCATATCTTTGCCGATAATCTCCACTCTATGGGACTTATGGCGAGCCGCGACTTCGACACCTATATGAAGATGTTTAATATCGAGCAGGCGCTTCTGCCAAAGCCCGATGTGTTGATATACCTCAAGGCGAGTGTCCCTACGCTTAT
>JADBON010000238.1:0-2763 GCA_015656305.1 Alistipes sp. | reverse complement strand
TATCCGAATCCGACTTCTTGAGCTTGCGGTCGGCAACAACCACAGGTGTGTAGTCCGCAACAGCAGCACACATAATACCACCATCAGCATCCTTCCACGCAGCAACAGCTGCCTCGTACATATCCTCTGCCGAGAGTACATCTACGCGGTTAACGCCCTTTGGCACAGCAAGCTCGGTGCGGCCCGAGATTAGTGTGACCTTCGCGCCACGACGTGCCAACTCCTCGGCAATGGCATAACCCATCTTGCCAGTAGAGTGGTTCGTAATGTAACGCACAGGGTCGATAGCCTCGATAGTAGCACCCGCAGTAACGATATAGTGCTTACCCTCGAGCGTTCTCTTCTGTGGTGCGATGATGTTCTTAACCTCCTCGACAATCTCCTCTGGCTCTGCCATACGGCCCTTGCCGATAAGTCCACTTGCCAACTCTCCTGCCTGTGGTTCGATGATGGCTACACCACGCTCTGCCAACGTCTTAAGGTTGTTCTGTGTGGTGATGTGGGCATACATATCGAGGTCCATAGCTGGTGCTACGGCAACCTTCGAACGTGCCGAAAGATAGGTCGTTAGGAGTAGGTTATCCGCAACACCCGTAACCATCTTTGCAAGTGTGTTTGCCGTAGCTGGGGCAATCAAAAGAAGGTCGGCCCACTCGCCAAGCGATACGTGAGAGTTCCACTCGCCATTCTCGGGATTGAAGAAATCAACCAAGATAGGGTGTTTCGAAAGCGTCGCCATAGTAAGAGGAGTGATAAACTGCTTGGCAAGAGGTGTCATAATAACACGAACCTCTGCACCCTCCTTCACTAAAAGACGGCAAAGCATAGCTGCCTTGTATGCCGCTATGCTGCCTGTAATACCGAGTATTATGTGCTTTCCCTTAAGCATATTTTTACTCTTTATGTAACTATTTCTTCAGCTGTTGGTCTACTTCTCCGAACCGTGACGGAAGTAGAGCTCACCATCGAGGAACTCCTCTGTAGCAATCAATGCTGGCTTTGGAAGGCGCTCGTAGTAGCTTGAAATCTCAATCTGCTCGCGATTCTCAAATGTCTCATCAGTAGAGCTATCTGCAGGTGCCGAGAACTCTGCCAACTTACGTGTAAGCTCGGTCTTAATCTCTGTTGCAATCTGATTAGCGCGACGAGCGATGATGTTAATGCTCTCGTAGATGTTACCTGTTGGGGTGTCGAGGTCAACCAACTTGCGTGTAACAGTGTTTGTTGGAACGTTCTTCTTAATATCCATAGCTTATATGTTTGTTTATTTATTTTCTAATTTTTCCAAAACCACCTCTACTCTGTATCGGTAGTGCGGTGCTTATCTATGAAGTTGCGAGCATTCTTTGCCATTCGCTCCAACTCCTTGATGTGTTTCGACTCGGGATACTCCGCAAGGAATGAGTAGTAGCTATCGAGCATCGCGAGGTATCTATCCAACTGCTTCGACTCAACAGAGTTCTCCGCAAGGCGATATGCCGAAACCGTAGTGTAGTACATCATCTCCTCGGTGTATGGAGAGTTAGGATGCTGCTTCATCGCGTTCTTGAATGCTACGATTGCCGACTTATAGCGACCAATCTTGTAGTAGGTGTAGGCATTCATATAGCTCTTCTCCATCAATCGCTCCGAGAGGTCGGTGAGCATACTCTCAAACTCATCAATCTTATCCGACTCTGGGTAGCGCGACATAAACTCCGTGATGGCGATGATGGCCTGTGATGTTACCGCCTGGTCACGCTCTGGAGGAGGTGCCATATAGTAGTGGCACAAGGCATACATACCCTCGGCATCCTCGATAAATGGACTACGGCTATAGGTGCGTCGGAATTCGTCGAGCATCGTAATAGCCTCATCATAGTCGTGGCTCTTGAATCTGCATCGAGCGTTGTAGAACGACAATGAGTCACCACGAGGAGTTCTCTCGTAGATGCGCCTACACGCATCGAAGAGCGATGCAGCCTTCTCCCACTTTTCGTTCTCGTAAAGTATCAAAGCCTGGTCGTAAGCAAACTCTGCGTCGCCGCTTTTGAGTGCATTATTCACCACGCTGCACGATGCTACGAGCGTTGCTCCAGCAATAAAAGTGAGTATGTATCCAAAAATAGACTTCATTATATCTTCACAGTTTCATTCGCTTGTGCGTATAAGCGCACAAAGTTACACAATATTTTTGAATTAACGAACGATAACTCCAAATTATTGTGCCATAAAACCACTCTATTTCTGGGAATAACAACAAAAAAAGAGCCTGTCCTAAGACAAGCTCTTATCTAAACGGTATCTCTACCGATGCTATCGCACAAATTACTCAGCAACAACTGAGAACTTGATAGTAGCCTTAACCTCGCGGTGAAGCTTTGCAGTAGCCTCGAACTCACCAAGAGTCTTAACAGAATCAACAGTGATGTTCTTGCGGTCTACCTCGATGCCCTTCTCCTGAAGTGCAGCTGCAAGGTCAGCAGCTGTGATAGCACCGAAAATCTTCTCCTCCTCAGCCTTAGCTGTGAGGGTGAGGTGAAGGTTGTTGATAGTCTCAGCCAAAGCCTGAGCATCAGCAAGAATCTTAGCATCCTTGTGAGCGCGCTGACGAAGGTTCTCAGCAAGTACCTTCTTTGCAGAAGCTGTAGCAGCCTTAGCGAAACCCTGAGGAATCAAGTAGTTGTTGGCATAGCCAGGACGTACGTTAACGATGTCGTTTGCGTAGCCCAAGTTCTCTACGTCTTTGATAAGAATTACTTCCATAGTCTTTCCTCCTCTTTA
>JADBON010000083.1:0-5684 GCA_015656305.1 Alistipes sp. | reverse complement strand
GACGTGGAGCATAGCTGCGCTTGCCATCACCCTTAGGTGCTGTGCGACGCTCCGATGATGCTGGACGGCCACCCTGTGTACGCTGCTCGCCATCACGTGAGAAACGCTCTGGCTTCGCACCACGCTCTGTGCGTGTGTAACCACCCTCATTGCGCTGTGGACGCTCCGAACGCTGTGGACGCTCTGCGCGCTCTGAACGAGTGTAGCCACCCTCGGTACGCTGTGGACGACCACCACGGCTATTGCCACGCTCTGGACGCTCCGAACGCTCTGGGCGCTCTGAACGCTCGCCACGTCGTGGAGCCTCATACTCTGGACGTAGACGGTTCTCGGCGGTGAAATGTGGGTTGTACGATGTACGCTTCTCTGCCTTAGCCACACGTGGGCGGCTCTCTCTGATGCCCTCATTGTCGCCATCACGGCGCTGACGAGGACTACGCTCAACGCGCTCTGTTGTTGAAGAGCTTACACGCTGACGCTTATCGCGGGCAAAACGCGATACGTTAGCCGTTGAGTCTGTTTTTGTTGTTTTCATCTTTTGTAAATAGCATTAAATTTGCGACCGCAAAGGTACATATTTTTTTTAATATTGCACCATTATTCAACATCTATGCCACAAAAAGAGGCAAAATTGCAAATTATAGTTAACTTTGCGGGCTAAAATTGAGTTAATGAGATGAATAGAGAGATTCTTCGTATTGCTATCCCCAACATTATTTCCAACATCACAGTGCCACTAATGGGTATCGCCTCGACATTTATTGCGGGACGTGTGGCGGGTAGCGATGGCGCTACGACTATCGGAGCGTTGTCGATTGGTGTTGCGATTTTCAACTTTATATATTGGAACTGCTCGTTTATACGTATGGGTACGAGTGGCCTTACGGCACAGGCATTTGGCGCGAAACAGCATAAGGAGTACACGCTGATGTTGTGGCGTGCGGTGGTGGTAGCATTGGGCGTAGGTCTGCTTGCTTTTGCATTGCAGTGGCCTCTCGGAGAGTTCTCGTTGTGGTTTATGAGTACGGGAGATAGCGCGTCGGAGGCTCTTATCTCGGACTACTTCTACACCCGTATATGGGCCGTGCCTGCGGGAATTATGCTCTTTGCCTTCAACGGCTGGCTGACGGGAATGCAGAATGCCGTAGTGCCAATGGCGGTGGCGATTCTGGTAAACGTACTACATATCGGTTTTAGCTACCTATTCTCCATCGTGGGTACGATGAGCATTGATGGCATTGCACTGGCTTCGGTGGTGGCGCAGTGGACAGGTGTGGTGACAACGGTGGTGATTATCGTGGCGATGTATCGCAATAAGTTGGAGCGAGTGAGCTGGACGGAGGTGATGGATATGAAGGCGATGAAGCAGTTCTTCCATATCAATAGCGACATCATAGTGCGTACGTTCTGCCTCGTGGCCGTATATACCTTCTTCACGAAGGCGTCGGCAGATATGGGCGATAAGAATATCCTCGCGGTGAACACCATATTGTTGCAGTTGTTCACGCTATTCTCATATATGAACGATGGCTTTGCCTTTGCGGCTGAGGCACTTACGGGACGTTTCGTGGGTGCAAGAGATGTAGCATCGCTGAAGAAGTGCATCAAATATTGCATCGTGTGGAGCGTGGTGATTGCCGTGGCGTATGTGGGAGCATACGTGGGTTGGTGGCAGGATATCTTCACGTTGTTGGTAGACTCCGAGAGCGCAGATATCGCGGAGCTTCTGGCCGTAGCGGAGCAATATATCGGTTGGATAATCATAATACCTATCGCTTGCGCACTACCATTTGTGATGGATGGCATTATGGTCGGTGCGACGCGAAGTCGTATTATGCGTAACTCGATGGTGTGGTCGGCACTATGCTACTTCGTGTTGCTCTATGGCACGGGATGGCTGATAGGCAACAACGCTATATGGTTGGCATTCACGTCGTTTATGTTTGTCCGCGGAGTGTTACAATACTATATGTCGGACAAGTTGCGAGATATATACCGCGAGGCGGAGAGTAGATAAAAACATCCCGATGAGAGGCTTCAAAACCTTCATCGGGATTATTCTTTGTATAGAGGAGTCGCTATCGCTTAAGCGCCATATCGCCACTCTTAACCCAGCCAAGACGCTTCATAATGGCGTGGAACAGAAGGCTCAACAGTGCGGGAGCGATGAAGTACATTCCCAGAATCTCGACAAGGAGAAGGGCGTGTGGTGTCGTAGCAGACATAGAGTCCCAGCAACCGAGAGGTCCTACCAAACCCGCAGTACCCATACCTGCACCCGCAGGGCTATTAGTCATCTTCAGTAGTACCGTAGAAACGGGACCGAGGATGGCAGCCGAGAGCGTGGGAGCGAGCCAGATAATTGGCTTACGCGCGATGTTGCCAATCTGAAGCATCGACGTGCCAAGGCCCTGTGAGATAAGGCCTCCAAGGCCATTATCCTTGAAGCTGATAACGGCAAAACCGACCATCTGCGCACAGCAACCTGCCGTTGCGGCACCTGCGGCTAAACCACTCAAACCGATGGAGATACACAACGCCGCAGAGCTGATAGGGAGGGTGAGTATGCAACCTACCGACACCGCAAGGATAACACCCATAGTGAAGGGGTTGAGCGTTGTAGCACGGTTGATAACATCACCCAAGGACATCACCCACTCGCCAATGGGAACACAGCAATACTTGGCGAAAAGACCTCCGACAACAACGGCAACAAGAGGTGTGATGATGATGTCGACAGGCGTGCGCTTCGAGACCAACGAGCCTGCCTCGATACCTACAACAGCGGCCAAATATGCGCCAATAGGGTTACCGCCAACGTCGCCCCACGAGCCACCAAGCGAGTAGCCCAAGGCTCCGACAACAACCGCAGAGATAGTTACCAGAGGATCGCGCTTAAGGCCCAAGGCGATAGCAAGACCTATGGAGCCTCCGACAACAAGGTCGAGTTGAAGAAGTCGCGCTATATCCGACAGAAAGTCAAGACCTGGGAGTTTGGCAAGCTGGCCAATGATAAGTCCCAAGATGAGCGAACAGAAGAGTCCCATAGCCATATAGCTGAGGGCATCGACGACGTAGGTTTTGAAGAGACTCCTACCACCACGTGGTGCTTCGTGTGACATAATGTGTGATTATTAAGGTGTTAATTTTATGCTAACATTAAAACAAAGTTAATAAATAATATCGAATTGCGACACACAAGGCGTAAAAAAAATGGCGCAAAGATTAGCAGATTAGGAATAATATTACTACTTTTGTGCTAAGAAACTTTAACTTATATTATAACTACTATGATTTCATTTATTATTTGGATTATCGGTATCGTACTTTGCATCAAGGCTGCTATGGAGATTCTTTCACTCGAGGGTGACTTCCTTAAGAAGGCTGTTGCATTGATTCTTCTTCTTCTCACAAGCTGGGTTGGTCTTGCAGTATACTACTTCTTCGCGAAGGATAAGATGGCAGGTTGGGTGAAGTAATCGACCGATACTGATTTTTAGAGGGACTATCTTTCGAGGTAGTCTCTTTTTTTTGTCATATTTTCTTATCTTTGCATTATAAACAGACTCCAAATATGATAAAGTATAAAGAAGTAACACTCGAGAACGGATTGCAGATACTCGTAAACCGTGACCACGCCTCGAAATTGGCGGCGGTGAACATCCTTTATAGGGTGGGCGCTCGCAACGAGTCGGAGTATAAGACGGGATTTGCACACCTCTTCGAGCATCTTATGTTTCGCGGTACGACGATGGTACCCGACTTCGACCTGCCGGTGCAGATGGCCTGTGGCGAGAATAACGCCTTCACGAACAACGACTATACGAACTTCTACATCACCCTACCGAAGGAGAATATCGCAACGGCACTGTGGTTGGAGAGTGACCGTATGCGTAATCTGAACCTCTCGGCAGAGGCTTGCGAGGCAGAGAAATCGGTTGTTATAGAGGAGTTTAAACAACGATATATCAATCAGCCGTATGGCGATGAGATGTCGCTGTTGCGTGGTATGTGCTACAAGGTACACCCCTATCGCTGGTCGACAATAGGCATCAGCCCAGAGCATATCGAGCGTGCTACTATGGAGGATGTGAGGGAGTTCTACGACCTTCACTATCGCCCTTCGAGAGCCATACTCTCTATCTCGGCAGATATGCCCGAGGAGGAGATGATAGCCTTGGCAACGGAGTACTTCGCAGATATCGTGGATATGGGAGGCGAGATTCCCGCAGTGGCAAAGGAGCCTGAGCAGCAGGAGCCACGACGCTTGGAGGTGGTGCGCGATGTGCCTGCTACGGACATAACAATTGCATTCCATATGGGTGACCGTCTGTCGCGTGACTTCTTCATTGGCGACTTGGCATCGGACCTCTTGGCAGGTGGTGAGTCATCGAGATTGGTAAATAGATTGGTTAAGGAGCGCGGTGTGTTCACAAGCGTCAACGCATACATCACAGGAAGCCTCGACGAGGGGTTGTTCGTAATCAAAGGTCGCCTGATGCCCGACACCTCGGAGCAAGAGGCCGAGGAGGCTCTATGGGGCGAATTGAGGGACCTTATGGAGGGAAATATCTCGGACTACGAGATGGAGAAGGTGAAGAATAAGTTTGAGGCAAATATGCTTATGGGCGAGATAAACGTGATGAACAAGGCTATGAACCTCGGATTCTACGCGATGACAGGACGCCTCGAACTGATAAACCAAGAGGCAGAGATATTCCGCTCGATAACCCGCGAGGAGGTGATGGCATTTGCCCGCGAGAGATTCACCGCCGACAACTCTTCAACACTTATTTACAGAGCAAAACGATGAGACCACAGCCAGATATCATAATCCCCGAGAGCGTGGTGATGCCACGTGCCGAGGAGCATACGTCCGCAAACGGAGTGAAGATATACACCCTCACATCGAATGACTTTGAGGTGGTGCGCTTCACATTCGTATTCCGCGCGGGAAGTTCGATGCAGCATAAGCCTTTCACAGCCTCGACAACGGTAAATATGCTCGCCGAGGGTAGCACAACCCTATCGGCACAGCAGATAGCCGATGAGTTGGACTTCTATGGCTCGTACTTCGATGTGAATATCGACCGAGATTATGTCTACGTGTCGTTTGCTACGTTGTCGAAGTTCTTTGCCCAGACACTTCGCGTGGCACGTGAGATAATCATACGTCCGGCGTTCTCCAACAAGGAGTTACGCACCTACTGCTCGAAGCGTAAGCAGGGACTCGCCATAGAGCGAAAGAAGATAGATGTACAGTCGAGGGAGTTGTTCGGAAAGGCACTCTTTGGCGATGAGCATCCTTATGGTATATCGGCCAATGAGAGCCTCTATGATGATATCACAAGGGAGGATATCGTGGCGTTGTATGAGGAGCTTTACACCGCAGACAACTGCTTTATAGTATGGAGTGGCAATATCGACGAGGCGGTGATTGGTGGTATGAAGGAGATTGCCGAGGCACTGCCAAAGGGCAAGGCTACGCCTGCGGAGTTCCCCGCAACCGTGACTACGCACAAGGTGTATAAGGAGGTAGAGAGTGCCGTACAGTCGTCGATACGTATTGGTCGCCTGCTGTTTCCTCGCACACACCCCGATTTTGTGGGAATGCAGGTTGTGGCAACGGTACTCGGCGGTTACTTCGGCTCGCGACTGATGCAGAACTTGCGTGAGATGCACGG
>JADBON010000150.1:0-4100 GCA_015656305.1 Alistipes sp. | reverse complement strand
TGAATTGCAACGTGCGTACCACGCGACGTGATAAGCGTTACAGGAATATTCACCGAAGGGTAAGGCAACTTACGATTTCCGAGCGACGAGTGTGCCATATTCTCAAGCGTAATGCCCGACATTGGAGTGTGCATATAGGCATACTCATCATCGTCATAACTACCTGCTATCCAATGAGCTTCGCAATCCTCGGCAAATCTAAACGAGGTCTTCTCATCCTTTACAAACTGACTACCCTCGCCCGCAATACGATAGCGCATACCCACACCATCGTTATAGGCTCTAAACTCCACCACTATCTCCTTCTGTGCCTCGTTTCTGAATGTCGCAGCAATGGCGTTGTACTTATCCATAATCACCGCACGCTCACCCCACACAGGCTCCCACGATTTATTAGCCGAGCTATGCTCCACAGCCACCAGCTCAAGTCCCGAGGTGTAATCCTCCTCTGTGGTCACGATACCGAGCGATGACTGCTCCAACACACTCTCACCATCGAAGGTAAGTGTGTAGTAAGGCACTCCCTCATCGGTTGCACCGACCTCAACAACGATACGTCCATCTGGCGATGTAACGACGCTGGATAGTTGTGATTCACTCACACATCCACACACAAACGCGCTGACTAACAACGCAACACCCCATAATTTACTCATAACTATCCTACTTTTTTCGATTTACTTCACTCTAATTCGCTGACCATCTCTAACGCGGTCAATGTTTATATCTGGGTTAAGCTCTGCGATACGCTTCGACGTTGTGCCATAGCGCTGCGCAACACGTCCTACAAGATCTCCAGGCTGCAACGTGTACCACTCCTCGCCCTCACGCTCCACAACCGCGGGCTTCTTCTCCTCACTCTTTGGCGCCACCGTGCCATCCGAGATTAAGATACGCTGGCCGATGGATAGACGGTCGACATTGATATCAGGATTAAGACGCTTAATCTCCGAAACCGTTGTGCCATAGTTTCTTACGATGCGACCTAATAGTTCGCCATCGACAACCGTATGCCATATCTGTTTACCCTCCTTTGCGACACTCTCAACCGCGGTGCTCTGCGATGATTCGCTCTCCTGCACTGACTCGGCCACTATGTCCTGCACCTCAGTCGCCTCCATAACCTCGGCAACCTCCTCAACCTTATCTGTTATCACGGCACGAGCCTCCGCGATATGAATATCCTTGGCATCAATACGCACCTTCATACCCTCCGACACAAGGCTCTTCAAACTATCCAAGTCGCTATCGAGCAGACGGATAGAACCCTCCGTAGCTCGCTTTCCGATAATCGAAGAGTCCGACGTACCATATATACCAATACCCTTATACTCTGTCGAAAGGCGGATAAACCACTCGCCGTAGTATCCCTCCACAACGCCATCGCCACTATCGTGCAACCACTGCGAGGCATCCTCGATGCTTAGAATCGCAAACTCTCCCTCGGGGGTACACATATCGCCCACCTCCTGTTTATCACCCTCGCCACGGCCTATAGCCACGTCGAAGCGACAAACAAGGCGGTTATCTACATCGTAGACCTTCAGGCTCTTCGACTCCTTCGAGATTACGATGTGGTCACCCTTCGAGGCATCTCCCGTAACCTCCTCAACCATTTGGCGCGATACCTCCGACGACTCGTCGCTAACCGAAGTGCCGCCACCGCAACCTACACCCAAGAGCGCTACGATGCTCAATAATATGAATCTCTTTACTCCTCCCATTTGAATACAAATGCAGTACGTGATGTGTTATAGATATTTATTGTGTAGTACTCCGAGCCATCCTCACGTGTGTGCGTGGTTGTGAAGTGTTCACTCTCAACCTCGGCACGCTCCTGACCTCCAAAACGCTTCTCATCAGATGAGAAGAGGATGGTATATTTACCCGCCCAAGGCACACACAACTCATAATCGGGAATCGACGCCGTAGGATGCCAATTCAGCACAAAGAGAAGTCCCTTATGCGAGTAGACCATCGTCTTGTTATCCTCATCCATCATATGGTTGTAAGGGTAGCCGTCACCCAAAACGCCATACTTCTTAACCGCATCAATCATCGCCTTGTCGAACTCGGCAAGGAACGAGTAACGCAAAAATCCGTTCTCGGCCAGCGACCACTGACGGCGTGCGTGCTTATATGACCACTCGTTACCCTCACGTGGGAAGTCAATCCACTCTGGATGACCAAACTCATTACCCATAAAGTTTAGGTAGGCCTCACCACCAGTAGTTATCGTCATTAGACGTATCATCTTATGAAGAGCCATACCTCTATCAATCATCAGATTCTCCGAGGCGCGGTCCATCGAGAAGTACATCTCCTTATCCATAAGTCTAAAGGCAATGGTCTTATCACCCACCAACGCCTGGTCGTGCGACTCGGCATAGGCCACCGTACGCACCGAAGGCAGACGGTTTGTCATCACCGACCACATCTCCCAGATATTCCAATCCTCATCTCTCTGCTCCTTGAGCAACTTAATCCAATAATCGGGAATTGCCATACCCAAGCGGTAGTCGAAGCCTACGCCACCCTCCTCGGGCTTAACACACATACCTGGCATACCACTAACATCCTCCGCGATGGTGATTGCATCGGGGCGAAGGTCGTGGATAAGTTTATTAGCAAGAGTGAGGTAGACGATAGCATCACGATCCACACCCTCGTCGAAGAAGCGCTCGCGGCAGTCGAAATCGACATAGCCGCGGTGGTGATACAACATCGAGGTTACGCCATCGAAGCGATAGCCATCGAAGTGGAACTCCTCAATCCAATATTTAGCATTCGAGAGCAAGAAGTGCTCGACCTCGCGCTTACCATAGTCGAAGACCATAGAGTCCCAATACTTCTGGTAACCCGCATCGCCCTCCTTCGAGTAGTGGTGCTTCGAGCCATCAAGTTCGTTGATACCCTCGTTGAAGTTCTTGACGTAGTGCGCGTGAACAAGGTCCATAATTACGGCAATGCCAAGTTCGTGCGCACGGTCGATGAGTGAGCGAAGCTCATCGGCAGTACCGAAGCGCGACGATGGCGCAAAGAGGCTCGACACGTGGTAGCCAAACGAGCCGTAATAAGGATGCTCGGCGATAGCCATAAGCTGCACAGCGTTGTAGCCCGCCTCCTTGATACGTGGCAGAATCTCATCGCGAAACTCTACGTATGTTCCTACGCCCTCCTTCTCCTGTGCCATACCGACGTGCGACTCATAGATAAGCAACTCACCAACCTTTGGCGCGCGGAAATCGTCGTGCTTCCAATCGTAAGGTTTGTCGATAACGAACTGCGCCGTAAAGTTCTTGGTCGCCTCATCCTGCACCACGCGACGTGCATAGGCCGAGATACGGTCATTCCAGCCATTATGACCGTGAATATGTAGTTTATATAGCGAGCCATCTGTAAGACGGTCGGCATACATACCATCTGGGAGGAAGATGCTCCACACACCCTCCTTATTGCGCTGCAAGCGTAGCTCCGTACGCTGCCAGTTGTTGAAATCTCCGAAGATATAGACATCCTTAGCCTCGGGCAGCCACTCTCTGAACCACCATCCCGACATCACCTCATCTCTCTGCCAACCAAAATAACGATGTCCATTAGCATAATCCACAATCGTTCCTGCCGCCTTCTCGATATCCTCCAAACGACTGGTATACATCGCATAGCGGCGATTTATCTCGTCCTCCACAGGGTGAAGCCACTCATCGGCCTCAACCATAGGCAGCTTAGAATTTTGCTCTTTCATAGATTTTTTGGTTTATTTTTAGCAAAGATACAAAGTTTTTTCGTATCTTTGTCCTATATGAGGTAATATTTGACTTACAACTTGTAACAATTACTAATCATTATATTAACTAAAACTTATTTACTATGTTTAAGGGACATCCTAAAGGACTTTTAGCAGCTGCTCTTAGCAATATGGGCGAGCGTTTCGGTTACTACATTATGAACGCCGTTCTCGTATTGTTCCTCTGCTCGAAGTTTGGTTTGAGCGAGGAGACAAGCTCTATTATCTACTCGTGCTTCTATGCTGGTATCTACATCTTGGCATTGGTAGGTGGTTACATCGCCGACAAGACCCAGAACTACAAGGGTACCAT
>JADBON010000196.1:0-3356 GCA_015656305.1 Alistipes sp. | reverse complement strand
CGCCAGCGTGTGATGATGGACGCCTCTACATCTCGACTATTCCTCAAGGCCGTGGTTAAGAATGAGATGCTCGGCCGCGTGGTAATCTACACAGATATGGACTTCCGAGGTGGAGAGCAGTTCTCATATCTTCCACGTCTCCGCTCGGCGTATGTTAGCTTCAAGGGGTTGACCATCGGTCGTGATGTGACAACCTTCTGCGACCTTAACGCAGCACCTATGACCGTTGACTTCCAGGGCCCTAATGCCTATAACTTCGCCTTCAACGAGATGATACGCTATGAGTATAACTTCTTCCACAACCACTTCACAGTTGGTGTAGCAGCCGAGATGCCATCGGTTAATGGTACTTATGGCGAGCACTACTCGCCTATCTACCAGCGCGTACCAGATGGTATTGCTTACTTGCAGTATGCCTGGGGCGAGAATCGCTCAAGCCACATCCGTGTATCGGGTGTAATACGCGATATGTATCTTCATAACAACCACACTGGCGAGAATACCACACAGCTTGGTTGGGGCGTTCAGCTAAGTGGTCATATCGACATTGGTCGCTGGGTTGACATCTATATGAATGGTGTATATGGCAAGGGCATAACCCCTTATATTCAGGACCTTTCAGGCTCGCCTTACGACTTTGCTTACAATCCAGAGAACCCTCTACGTATGCAGACAATGCCTATGTGGGGTTGGCAGGCTGCGGCACAGTTCAACATCATCCCTGGTCGCGTGTGGATAGCTGGCGGCTACTCACAGGTAGGTCTTGAGGAGAACGACGGTTATATCTCGGCAAATGAGTATCACCGCGGACAGTATGTCTTCGCTAATGCCTTCTGCAAGGCTACGAAGAATCTTACATTCGCCGTTGAGTATCTCTATGGTTCACGCAAGAATATGGATGATTCGAAGAACCACGCCAACAGATTGAGTATTATGGCACAGTACAACTTCTAACGGGTTATTATAAATAGGTATTTCGGGCGTATGCGATTATGTATACGCCTATTTTTTTTGTATATTTGCATTTAGGATGTTACAAAATTCGAAGTTGCACGTTCTATAAGTAGAAGAAACAAAAACAGAAAATAACTTGGTAACCGAAACGGAATATATATCGTTTGTCGAGAGGCATAAAGATACGGTCTTCAGACTGGCTCGAAGCATTATATCAGATTGTCATCTGGCGGAGGATATCACACAAGATGTCTTTGCAAGGGTATGGCAACAGCGTGATACAATACTTCGTAGCGACCACCCTCGAGCCTTTGTTTGCCGCATAGCGCACAACATTGCCATAGATAGACTTCGACATCGTGAGCGAGAACGGAGCTTCGCCATAGAGCAGACAAGCGGAAGTAGCCACACCCACACCGATGTAGATACGTCGGATATGGTGGCACTAACAAAGAGGTTTATAAGTATGCTTCCCGACAAACAACGTATAATCATCCACCTTCGCGATGTCGAGGGTTATGAGTTTGAGGAGATTGCCCGAATCATAGAGTCGGACGAGGCGAGCGTCAGGGTAAATCTCTCAAGAGCAAGAAAGAGAGTCAAAGAACAACTTTTAAATGCTATAAACTATGGATTGGAATAGAGTTCAAGCACTTTATGAGAGTTATCTCGAGGGTGAGACAACCCGTGCCGAGGAGCGAGAATTGTACGCCCTACTCCTTGAGGCGGACAATCTTCCAAAGGAGTATCAAGCAGTTAAAGCAATGCTTGAGGCAATGGGTGTTATAGCACAGGAAAAGTGTAATATAAAGATTGAATACCAAAAACACAACAAGAAGCCAACACGCCGCATATCTCTACGACGTATTGCAGGTGTGGCAGCCGTTGCAGCCCTTATGATTGGCATAGGCGTAACCGCACTTCTTACCGCCCCACAACCTACTATGGAGGAGTCAATGATAGTATGCCATATCAACGGAACGATGGTAAGCGACCAACTCGTAGCCCAGGCGGAGATGGAGCGTATCCTCGGCAGTGTATCAAAGAATATAACATCAGCAAAACAGCGCATAGACGACATTACAAACCGAACACTTAATATCTAAACTACTATGAGACGCTTATTAATAATATTTACACTACTTCTTACCGCTACTACGCTTCGTGCGCAACAGACCGAGAACAACGACTGCGAGTCGGTGATATATCTTGATAGCCGCAAGGAGAACTCTATCTCTTCATCCAATGGTAAACTCTCGCTAATGCTCAACGGCACGCGCTTCGAGATTGGTAATAAAGAGGAGCAGAAAGCAGAGAGCGCTAATATTAAGAAAATCAAGACTACTAAAAATAGCAGCAATGTTTACTTCGGACTATTTGGCATCGGTTCTCCACGCTTCAACCACTTCTCGGCTTGGGAGATTGGCTCTAACATCTTCACTGGGTTGAGCTACGATGGATATACAAAAGAGGAGGCAAACGCCCTGACATTCAGTTCGCGCAAGGCCGTATGTGTAACTATGAACGTTGGCTCACTCAATGTTCCTCTAACTAAAAATCGTTCATTGGTAGCATCCCTGGCATTTGGTTTCACGTGGGAGAATTACACTATTGCAGGCAACTACACTATGGAGTACCGCGAAGGTATGATGCGCCCTCTTGCCATTGATGCGAACCTCAAGAAATCAAAGATGGTAGCGTCATACTTCCACGTACCTCTAACCCTCGATTGGAATATTAAAGAGGGGTTCTTCATCTCGGCGGGTGTAAACCTCGATATCCTGATGGGTTCACACCTAAAGTATAAGTTCCCAAAGACTAAGATTAAGGATGAGATTACACTAAACCCCGTACAGGTGGGATTTACGACGCGCATAGGCTGGAAACGCATATATGTATTTACCAACTACGCATTCAACGAAGCGTTCAAAGCTGGCACGGGACCAAAGGCCAATAGATTCTCAGTGGGTATGGGTATTGGATTCTAAAAACTACTCGATATGAAACGACTTATAATATTAATAATGATGCTATTACCAATAAGCGTAATGGCACAAAGTGTGGAGTTCAAAGAGATTATGACGGAGTACTCCACCAAGGAGGATTGCACAACGATTCATATCTCGAACGCCCTGTTTGAGACAATGAACGTTAGTATCAATGCCAACGATATGCACGTCATATCCGTGGAGAATAAGGAGCTTATTCCGCAGTTTAGGAAGCAGATGGCAACAGTAGTTGCACCGTTGACGGTTATGATGAGCGTGAATTCAGGCGACGAGTGTGTGAGTATCTATCACCGAAGCGAGAACGACTGCATTAAGGAGCTGGTTATAATCACCCAAGAAGAGGATACTTGTGTGGTGGTTTACATCACGGGCGACAACCTTGAAGTTAACCAT
>JADBON010000126.1:0-4576 GCA_015656305.1 Alistipes sp. | reverse complement strand
TCTCCAACTTAGCGCAGTCTACCTCACCCTTGAAAGGAATCTCAAGCTGAGTATCCTTTGCAGCGTCGATAGTGCAGTCCAAAGCTACAGCCTTACGGAACTCGATATGACCCTTTGTAGTATCGAAGTGTGAGTTACCTGGGATGATATCACCAGCCTTTACAAGGTGAGAGAACAATACGTTCTCAGCAGCACGGCCCTGGTGAGTAGGGATAACGTACTCGAAACCTGTGATAGCACCGATAGTCTCCTTAAGCTGGAAGAATGACTTTGAACCAGCGTAAGCCTCGTCACCTGTCATCATAGCAGCCCACTGACTGTCGCTAATAGCACCTGTACCAGAGTCTGTCAAACAGTCGATATATACCTGCTCTGACTTCAAGCCAAAGAGGTTGTAGTGTGCCTCCTTAAGCCACTGCTCACGCTCTGCGCGTGTGCTCTTCTTCAATGGCTCAACCATCTTAATTCGATACGCTTCTGCAAATGGGATTTCCATAGTTGTTTAGTTTTTTAGGTTATACTTGATTTTAATAATTTATTCTTTTTTCAATATGTTATTTTCAGTGAAATATAGCTATTTAGATATACTCCGCTACAAAGGTAAATAAAAATATAGTCAAATGCAACTAATCACGACAATTATTTTTACCCTCGCAAAGCAGAAAAAACCATATTCTACTTATTCGCAACAAGAAGCTCCAGAATTTGGATAGCATTCAACGCTGCACCCTTACGAATCTGGTCAGCAACACACCAGAATGTTAGGCCACGCTCCGAGCTTATATCTTTGCGAATACGGCCTACGTAGACAGGGTTTGAACCCTGCACGAAGAGTGGCATAGGATAGCACTTCTCCGCAGGCTCATCCATAAGCACGATGCCCGGTGCATTGGCAAAAGCCTCACGTACCGCCTCAACCGTCAACTCATTCTCAGTCTCCACCCATATAGCCTCGGAGTGCGCACGCATAACAGGAACACGAACACACGTTGCCGAGGTGCGGATGTCGGAGTGCATTATTTTGCGCGTCTCGTGGAACATCTTCATCTCCTCCTTGGTGTAGTCGTTATCCTGGAATACGTCGATATGTGGAATAAGGTTATAGGCGAGCTGATATGCAAACTTCTCAACCTTTGGCTCGCGGCCCTCGACGATAGCACGATGCTGCTCCTCGAACTCCTGCATCGCCGTAGCACCTGCGCCACTTGCCGACTGGTACGTTGCCACGTGAACACGCTCGATATGCGACAGACGCTCGATAACCGACAATGCCACAACCATCTGGATAGTAGTACAGTTAGGGTTTGCGATGATACGGCGTGGGGCGTTGAAAGCATCCTCGCCATTCACCTCTGGCACCACCAATGGCACATCATCCTCCATACGGAAGGCACTCGAGTTATCAATCATAAACGTGCCGTGCTTGGTGATTGTCTCGGCAAACTCCAACGATGTAGAGCCTCCTGCCGAGCAGAGCGCAACGTCTATATCCATAAAGTCATCATTATGCTGAAGCTCACGCACCACGATATCCTCACCACGGAAGCGATATGTAGAACCTGCACTACGCTTCGAGCCGAAGAGGCGTAACTCCTCAATCTGCATTGGGTGATTCTCCAAAATCGAGAGAAACTCCTGTCCCACAGCGCCACTAACGCCAACAATAGCAATCTTCATAATTTATCTTAATTTATTTTCGTTAACACATTATATATATTAAGGAATATATCCTTTTATCTTCGATTAGAAGAAGTCATCCTCGCCGCCAAAGAAGATATCCTCGCCCTGGGTTGCACTCTCCGTCTTCTCGGCGATATCTATCTCACAACTATAATCTGGCTCCTCATCCGAACGCTCAAAGCGGTCTGAACGCTCCACGCCGAGAGTACCATCGCTAAAGACCTTCGTTAGGAACTTACCAGCCACAGGCAACGCCATACGCGAGCCATCGGCATTACGTGTGAAGTGGATAGCATTCTCCTCGCCACCTACCCAAACACTCATAACAAGGTTTGGAACAGCGCACATAAACCACGCATCGACGTTGTCGTTCGTAGTACCTGTCTTTGCGGCAATCTCCACATCGTTGAAGCCAAACTCATAGAGCATACGTCGCGCCGTACCCATAGTCACCACGCGCTGCATCATCGTAATCATCGTATAAGCCACACGCTTCGACAACACATCCTCGGTCTTTGGTGTGAACGTAGCAAGGACATTACCCTGACTATCCTCGATGCGTGTCACGAAGATTGGGTCTACGTGAACACCCTGATTTGCGAATGTCGAGTATGCCGAAGCCATCTCGAATGGATTACTATCATACGAGCCGATACACAACGCCACCACAGGGTCGATGAAACTACGGATACCGAGGTCGTGGATAAAGTCGGCAACAGCCTCGGGGCGCTTCGCCTGCTTCATAATCCACGCCGAGTAGTTATTACGGCTATTTGCCAAACCCCAGTAGAGCGGATGTACACCCGTGTACTCCACCTCGCCCGCCTCCTTTGGCGACCATATTCCCGCAGGAGTCTCAATTGATACTGGCACGTTAGGCACTGGCGTACAAGGTGTTAGACCGAGGTGGTCGATAGCAAAGGTGTAGATAAATGGCTTTGCCGTAGAGCCTACCTGACGCTTACCCTGCGTAGCAGCATCGTACTTAAAGTAGCGATAGTCCGGGCCACCAACATAGGCACGTACGTAGCCCGTCTCTGGGTCCACAGCCACGAAGGCACCACGCATCGTCTTCTTATAGTGGATGAGCGAGTCACGAGGTGTAATAACCGTATCGCGCACACCCTTATACGTAAATACCGACATTGAGATAGGGGTGTTGAACGCTGCCTTAATCTCCTTCTCCGAAGCACCCTCCTTTGCCATATTCCTCCAGCGCTCGGTCTGACGCATCGCAGCATTTACCTTCTCATCCGACTCAGCCTTTGTAAGGTCGGGGAAGAGCGAACCTCCGCGGCTCCTAATCTGCGCATCCATACGTGGCTGCACAAGCTCTGCCATCTGCTCACGGAACGCCTCCTCGGCATAGCGCTGCATACGAGCATCCACCGTGGTATAAATCTTAAGACCATCACGATAGATATCATACGACTCGCCATTAGCCTTCTTATTCTTGTAGCACCAGCCATAGATAGGATCCTCCTCATACTGCTTCAGTGCCTGCTCGTAGTCCCACTCTGTGTAGTAGTTTCTACGCTCTGGCTCCTTGGCCATCATCGTGCGGCGCACCATCTCGCGGAAGTAGGTTGCCGAACCCTCGTTATGTGCATCCGCAGCACGGCGGTAGCGTGAAAGGTCGATAGGCAACTGCTTCAACGAGTCGGCCATCTTCTGGCTGATAGCACCCGCCGCAGCCATACGGTCCAATACGGTGTTACGACGCTCGCGGGCGCGCTCATTAGGCTCACCACGCTTCAGTGGCGCATAGGTACCTGGAGCCTTCACCTGACCCGCAATAACCGCAGCCTCCTCGATAGCAAGGTCACAAGGCTCCTTGCCAAAGAAGTTATTTGCCGCAGACTTAATACCGAAGTTCGAGTTCGAGAACTCAACGGTATTGAGGTACATCGCCACAATCTCCTCCTTGGTATAGTTATACTCGAGCTGCGTAGCTATGACATACTCCTGTGCCTTTGCCGCGAGAGTACCCGCATTACCCTCCAAACCCTCCTTATTACGACGTGTTTTATAGAGGTTCTTGGCAAGCTGCTGTGTGATGGTACTACCACCACCCTGTCCCGACTGGCGGAGGATTACCGTCTTGATACCTGCACGTGCCGTAGCCACAAAGTCGATACCCGAGTGGTCGAAGAAGCGGACATCCTCGGTTGCCAACAACGCTGCAACGATAGTAGGCAACTTATGACCATCTATCTCGAGCCACTTCTCCTGGTCGGCAGGATACATATCCTCGTACGAGAGATAGGTGCGGTTCTCGATGAAGTAGTTACCAAGCACCTCGCCATCCTCGGAGAAGATTTGAGTTGCGAGGTTGGTCTTTGGATTCTCCAGCTCCTCGAAGGTAGGCATAGGGCCAAGTACCTCATACTTCGCCATAAGGAAGAGGCTCGTTAAGGATACCACGCCGACGGCAACCACCGTCCACATCGCAATAATTATCCACGACCTTAAGCCTCGCTTACTCTTTGTGTTATTACTCTTTTTTGCCATATTGGGTTATATTTTAATTACTTATGTATCATCTCGTTAGAATGGCAATCCCAAACCAAAGGAGAAGTGCCACTTTCCCTCCTGGAATGGTGCGAAGGCCATCTTCTTATACAACGAGAAGGTTGCCGATATTGTTGCAGCATCGGGCATTGAGACGATGTTAAAGTCCACACCGAGGTCCATACCTACCGAGCCGATATGTTTACGCTTATCGCCAATTGTACCATCCTCCAAAAGCACAGGGGTGCGGAACGAGGCGTAGTCACCACCTACGTTTACCCTCAGACGCTTGAAGAATACGATGCCTGGCCAACCACCATCAGGATACCACACAGGAAGCTGATAGTTGAGCGAGGTTGCCAAGTAGTGGTCATTCTCAATGTCG
>JADBON010000137.1:0-4298 GCA_015656305.1 Alistipes sp. | reverse complement strand
GACTCTGCACCGATAGTAGCGTTGAAAGTGTAGCTACCAGATGCCTCTGGAGTGAATGGGTTAGAAACCTTATCGAGGTTCTGGTCGTAGATTGAAGCCGCAGCAGTTACATCCTGGCCCTCAGAGTCAACTACCTTAAATGTTACAGAATCGCCAAGCTCAACAAGAGTCTTGTCAGCCTCGAGTGTGATAGAACCCTGTGGCTCTGGAGCAGGTGCTGGCTTCTCCTCGCAAGCAACGAAACCTACAGTAGCAGCGCAAAGAAGCGCGAAAAACTTTGTGAATTTCATAGTTTTAAACAGTTTTAGTTATTTGTAATAAGTTATTTGTAATCGTAAGTTATAGAGTCGTTGATAGGGCAGATTGCTACGTTTGCAACATCATACTTGCCCTTGTCGTTCTTCTTCGACACGATAACCATAACCTTCATATTATCGCGGTTCCAAGAGTCGCGAGTAATCTTGAGGTTGATAATCTGTGTTGCTGTCTTGCCAGCCTCCAACGCACCAACCTCATAGCCTGAGATTGCAGATGTTGAAGGGGTCTGACGGATAGCGTTGTTATGGATGTTCATCCAGCTCTCGGTAGCATTTGTCTGTCTTGCCTCGATGCCATCCTCCAACAACCACGCCGTAACGCTGTACTCGCCAGCAACGGCAGCCTTAACCTCAGCGTTTACAACAACCGACTTTGCAGCCAAGTTTGTCGACGCTGCGATACCTGCATCGGCATTCTCCTTCCACAAAGCGTTAATCTGACCCTTGATATGCTCAGCGTTGTAGCTTGAGCTTGTAGGGTGGTAGAAGTTGTAAGTAAGCGTTGGGTAGCCGTTGAAGCTGAAGTGTGATGAAACAGATGCCGCAGCACCAGAGTATGCTGGGTCAGAGGTGTTGTATGAGTGTGCCATAGCCTCGTAATACTTGCCGTGGAACTCACCGCCATCCTCAATCTCCTTCAACGCCTTCATCATCTGTGGGCAGTAGCCACAGTCGGTACCTGTGTGGTCAACGAGCAAGATATGGTGTGCAAACGAGGTGTTTGCAACATCAGTGTCCTCTGGAAGAGCAGGAACGGTAGGGCTTACAGAGACCTTAACATCGTTAGAGATAGCATCGCCAACAACAGCATAGAAGGTATAGTCACCATCCTCCGTTGGGGTAAATGGGTTGCTCACCTGTGCGAAGTCGTGGCTCTTGTCGAAGATAACAGCATCAGCAGTAACATCCACACCTTCACTATCCGTAACTACGAATGTGATAGGGGTGTTTACCTCAACAACGCTCTCGGCAGTGAGTGTAACAGTGTCCTGTGACCCTGGAGTAGGCGCTGGTTTCTCCTCACAAGCAACAAAACCTACTGTAGCTGCGCAAAGAAGAGCAAAAAACTTTGTAAATTTCATATTCTTAAATTATTCTATATTAGAACGATAGTGTCATAGCAAGGTTGAAACCTGTGTAGGCTGGCTGGAAGCGGCAAACACCACCCGAGCATACGAAGCCTGCGCGGTTACGACCATAAGAGAGCTGTGCGCGGAAGCTGTTGTGTGTGAAGCTTGCGCCAACCTGGTAGTAGTGCAAAAGGTAGTTGTCGCCCTCAAATGTGTCGAGGTCAATATAGTAGTTACCATAAGCACCATCCTGCATCTTCTCGCAGTTCCACATATCGCTTACGTAGAAGCTGAACTTTGGAGCAAAGTTATACTCTACGGTTGCTGCTACCCAGTCACCCTCGTAGTCCTTCGATGCGAGGTACTGTGCCTCGAAACGCAACGAGTGCTTCTTGTTAATCTTGTATGTCACATCACCTACGAAGATGTGTGAAAGGCAGTAGTGAGCCTCTGGAGCATCGTAGTGGTTAATCTCCTCGTCCCAACGCTGAACAGAGTAGAGGAACGTTGTCTTAACCTGCTTGTTCCACTGACGCTCTACGTCAACGTTGAGGTCGAACCATACGTTACGGCCCTCCATCTCTGCGTCAAAGATAGGGTTGTAGTGGTCGATAGTGTTGAACATCGAGAAGTTGAGGTGGAAGTTCCAATACTTACCGCGAGCCTTAGGGTTACGCAATGAGTAGTACAAATCAATCTGACCACCGATCTCACCGCCAGTGTGAACGCTTGAACCACGATATGGGTTAAGGTTTGCCAATGAGTAGGTGTGCTGACGTGTGAGAAGTGGAACATAGTTCATAATGTTACCACCACCGATACCTACTGGACGGTTGTCGATAGATGTTGTCATATTCTCCATACGGCGGAATGTTGCCGATGCCGAGAAGCGCTTGTAGTTATAACCCAAGTCAAGGTAGATAACATTACCCTTAGCCATTGGAAGTGTAGGGTTGAACAAATCATCGTTGAGCTTCGCAGCATACTCACCACGCAATGTTACGCCAGCATACTCGAAGTTCAAACGACCAGAAACCATATTCAACTGTCTCTTGTCCTTGAGAATATTTGTGATCTCGCCAGTCGCCCAATCCTCAACGTCGAACAACGCGATATCGCTATCTGTGCGACCTACGTAGCTACCCTCGATGCCGATGATACCATCGTTCCAGCCAACCATATCAGAGATTGACAATGCGAGGTCAGCACCATATACCCAGTTGTTTGAGCGAACGTCATACAAACGTGGCATACCTGCTACAACCTTAACATTCACGTAGTTATTGAAGTTGTAGTGAGCGCGAGCACCGGCCAACGAGTTGTTGAAACCGAGTGCGCGGTCCTCATACGAACGGAAAATAAGACCGTTACCAAACTGGTCAAAGATATCGCCAAGGCGAACGCCCCAGTTCTGGTCCTCCCACTGGATATACTTCGTAAGGAAACCTGTCAACTTTGAGTCACGCTGCTGGTAGGTGTACATATCGTAGCCATAAAGACCTGGAAGATAGGCATCTACCTGAATACCTGCCGAGAACTTATTGAGGCTATAATCAACCTTGATATAGTCGTTCGAACCGAAGTTACCACGAGTGCGATCATCTGGATTCACAAGACCAATCTTCTCAAGAGTCTTATCCTCCATATAGTAGCTGTTGTTGCTCTCCAACGCGATAGACACCTGTCCCTCGCCAGCCTTTATCTGTGCCGAAGCCTCATTAACACAAAAAGTTGCACATAATGCAACGCCCAAAAAGAGTAAAAATTTCTTCATTCTCTAAAGTTTATATCTTTGCACACAAGGGAGTTACCGCAAAGTAACTCCCTGTGACAATAATTTAGCAAATATTATTTCTGAAGCTTCTTGATCTTCTCGAAGAGCTCCTGCTCACTACCTGGGGTGTAGCCAGAGTGTGAGTAAACGATGTTACCCTTACCATCCACGATGAAGGTGTGTGGAGTGAGGCTCACGTTCATAGCGCGCTTCAAATCCTGGTTCTTGTCGTAGAGGCAAGTGTAGTCATCCCAACCCTGTCCCTGAGTCATAGCGCGTGCGCGGCTCAAGGTACGAGCATCGTCAACAGATACTGCAACAACCTTCATATCTACCTCGTCCAACCACTCGTAGAGGCTCTCGTTGATAGCGTTAAGCTCCATAATACAAGGCTTGCAGGTAGTTGACCAGAATGAGATAATCATAGGAGTACCATCCACAACGTCGCGGATAGAGATTACCTTACCCTCCTGATTCTCAACCTTTACATCTGGAAGAGTCTGTGCCGAAGCGCTAACACCAACGAAGAGTGCAAGCATCAAAAACATTAGCTTTTTCATAAATACTATTGAAGTTTTAAGTTAACAATTATTCTTTTTTAAGCGTGGTACAACCCGTAACTTCGCTATTCTCATAACGATAAAGTAGCAAGGTTTCGTACACCTTATCTATTTTATTTGTGCGCAAGATAGTGATTTTTTCGGAAACTGCGTGCATTTTTTTCAAAAAAATAGGTGAATCGCCGAAAATCGTGGGTGAGCATACCAAAACAAAAAGGATTCGATAGCTCAACTAAGCTATCGAATCCCTATTGTAAAAACTTTGCAGTACGCCTTGTAGCCTAACGCTCTGGCTTGATATCCTTTACACGGAGCTGCTTCGATACCGTACCACGATAGTGGTTCTCAACAATCTGGTAGCAGACCGAGATAGGCTTGCCTGCACGCACCCACTCGTAGTGTGTAGGCTGCTGGAAGGCAATAGCAGGAATCGAGGTGTGAGGCTTCTGGCGCTGGATAAGGTCCATACGCAAGTGGTCACACTCTACACCCACGAGTTTTGCATCTCCGCGGTTGCTTGCGCCACGTGTCATAAACACAGGAGCGCTATTTCCAGGGCCAAATGGCTGGAAGTTGT
>JADBON010000261.1:0-2527 GCA_015656305.1 Alistipes sp. | reverse complement strand
TACAATCCGGCAGATAGCACCGTTCGCTACTCGAAGGTAGAACTTGGTCGTCGTCTTGACAATGAGTTCGAGGCTCTTTCGGGCGTTAAGAGTGGCGATCTGGTTGTAACCAAGGGTCACCTGGGTGTTACCAGCGGTAGCAAGGCAGAACTTGTTAAATAATTAGTAAGCGACTATTATGAATATATATAAGTCAGCAGTCAATAACCCGATAACGACAATACTTGTCTTTGTCGCTATCTCCATCTTCGGTATCTTCTCGCTTGTGAAGTTGCCTATCGACTTCTTCCCTCGCATCGAGACTACCAATGTGATGGTTATCACCTCGTATGCAGGCGCAAGTGCTGTCGATATCGAGGAGAATGTAACTCGTCCGCTTGAAAATACTCTCAATAGTGTCGAGGATCTGAAACATATCAGCTCAAAGTCGAAGGAGAATATCTCGATTATCACCCTCGAATTTGAGTACGGTACAGATATCGATGTTGCAACAGCGAATATCCGTGACAAACTCGATATCGCTACCAACATCTTGCCTGATGAGGTGAATAAGCCTATCATCTTCAAGTTCTCTACCGAGGAGATGCCTATTATGTTGATGGCTATCAAGGCTAACGAGTCGTGGAGTGGTCTTTATAAAATCATCGACGAGCGCGTAACAACGCCTTTGGCTCGTGTTAAGGGCGTAGGTACCGTGTCGGTGTCGGGTATTCCAGAGCGTCAGATTCAGATCTATTGCGACCCGTATAAACTCGAAGCCTATGGTATTACCATCGAGCAGATTGCGCAGATTATTGCTGCCGAGAACACTTCGGTTCCGGGCGGTCAGATGGATGTGGGCTCGAATACCTACTCGTTGCGTGTAGATCAGGAGTTTAGTGGTGCCGAGGAGATGCTCGATGTTGTGGTGGGTACTCGCAATGGTGCAAATATCTATTTGCGTGATGTTGCAACCGTTACCGATACCCAGCAGGAGCGTGCGCAGGAGTCCTTCAATAATGGTACCCGAAGCGGTATGATGGTTATCCAGAAGCAGACCGATGCAAACGCCGTAGAGATTTCTCGTAAGGTGCAGGAGAAGTTGGTAGAGTTGCGTAAGGACCTCCCGTCAGATGTTACAGTCGAGCCATATATCGATATGTCGGATAATATCCTCGATGTGGCATCATCGTTGGCAGATACCATCTTGACCACCTTTATTGTGGTTATGTTGGTCGTTATGATGATGCTTGGTCGCTGGCGTGCGATGTTTATCATCATTCTGACAATTCCTATCTCGATGCTCTCGGCGTTGATATACTTGCTCGCTACGGATCAGACCCTGAATGTCGTTACAATGTCGTCACTCTCAATATCCATCGGTATGGTAGTGGATAATGCGATTGTGGTGTTGGAGAACATTACCAGCCACATCGATAGAGGTGCGCGTGTCAAGCAGGCGGCCATCTTCGCTACCAAGGAGGTGGGTGTGTCGATTATCGCTTCGACCCTGACCACCTTGGCGGTGTTCCTGCCACTCACAATGATTGAGGGTATGGCAGGTGTATTGTTCGAGCCTATGGGTTGGATGGTAACCATCACCTTGACCGTTTCTATGGCTGCGGCATTGACCTTTACTCCGGTACTCTGCTCGAAGATTATGAAACAGAGTCCGAAGAAGTCGCGTATGCAGAAGTATGTCGATGCAGCAATGAGTGGCTTGGAGAATGTATATGGTAAGGCTTTGCGTTGGTGTGTAAACTATCGTAAGACATTCCTCGCTATCGCATTGGTGGTATTCGTAGGTTCGCTTGCACTCATCGGTCCACGCATCAAGACAGAGTTTTTCCCTACGCAGGATAATGCCCGTATCTCCGTAAAGATTAAGTTGCCTATCGGTACCCGTCAGGAGATTACTCGTGATTTGGCGTTGCGTATCGACGAGCAGTTCCGCAAGGACTATCCGGAGATTATCGCTATCGGTATGAGCGAAGGTATGGCAGATACAGATAACACCTGGGCTTCGATGCAGGAGAACGGTACTCACTATATCTCGATGAATATCCGACTCTCGAAGAAGACCGAGCGTGAGCGTTCGATGACCGAGATTTGCGACCTTATGCGTAAGGATCTTGAAAAATATACCGAGATTCGTACCTATGAGGTTATTGAGTCTGGTCAGAAGGGTGGTGCCGGAGGTCAGCAGTCGGTAGATATCGAGCTCTATGGCTACGATTTGGATATGACCGACCGTGTGGCAGCCGAGATTAAGGAGAGAATGCTCGGCGTAGAGGGTTGTACTGAGGTTACAATCTCGCGTGATGAGTACACCCCTGAATATCAGGTTGTCTTCGATCGCGATAAGTTGGCTATGAATGGTTTGAATGTGGCTACTGCTGCTACCTATCTTCGTAACCGCGTGAATGGTGCTATTGCCTCTTACTATCGTGAGGACGGTGAGGAGTACGATATCTTGGTGCGTTACGACAAGCACTTCCGTGAGTCTATCGAGGATTTGGAGAATATCACCCTCTACAACTCGCAGGGC
>JADBON010000010.1:0-14818 GCA_015656305.1 Alistipes sp. | reverse complement strand
ACCAGCATTGGCAACAATCTGGCGCAAAGGCTCCTCGATAGCACGCTTAACAATCTGGATACCTGTTGTCTGGTCGTCGTTCTCGCCCTTAAGGCCCTCGAGCGACTTCACAGCACGGATATATGCCACGCCACCACCAGGAACGATACCCTCCTCAACAGCGGCACGTGTAGCGGCCAAAGCATCGTCTACTCTATCCTTCTTCTCCTTCATCTCGACCTCGGTAGCTGCACCCACGTACAACACGGCAACACCGCCAGAGAGCTTTGCCAAGCGCTCCTGAAGCTTCTCACGGTCGTAGTCTGATGATGCGTTCTCGATAGATGCGCGAATCTGCTGAACACGTGCTGAGATAGCCTCCTTAGAGCCAGCGCCGTCAACGATAGTGGTGTTCTCCTTGTTAAGAGTAATCTTCTCTGCAGTACCCAATGCCTCGATGCCAGCATCCTCCATCTTCATACCCTTGTCGGTAGAGATTACTGTAGCGCCTGTGAGGGTTGCGATATCCTCCAACATCTCCTTACGGCGGTCACCGAAGCCTGGAGCCTTACAAGCTGCAATCTTCAACGTGCCACGGAGCTTGTTAACAACGAGTGCCGACAAAGCCTCGCCATCAACATCCTCGGCAATGATGAGGAGTGAGCGGCCGCTCTGTGCCACAGGCTCAAGGATACCCATAATCTCCTTCATTGTCGAAATCTTCTTGTCGGTGATAAGGATAAATGGCTTGTCGAGCTGCGCCTCCATCTTCTCGGTGTCGGTGATGAAGTATGCCGAGATGTAACCACGGTCGAACTGCATACCCTCAACAACCTCTACGTGAGTCTCTGTACCCTTAGCCTCCTCAACGGTGATAACACCCTCGTTGTTCACCTTTGCCATAGCCTCGGCGATGAGCTTACCAATCTTCGAGTCGTTGTTAGCCGAGATTGTAGCTACCTGCTCAATCTTTGCGATATCCGAACCTACAACCTGGCTCTGTGACTTAAGTGACTCCACGACGCGTGCCACCGCAGCATCCATACCGCGCTTAAGGTCCATAGGGTTAGCACCTGCGGTTACGTTCTTGATACCCACCGAGATGAGCGACTGTGCAAGTACGGTAGCAGTTGTAGTACCATCACCTGCATCGTCGTTGGTCTTCGATGCTACCTCGCGTACCATCTGCGCACCCATATTTGCGAAAGTATCCTCAAGCTCTACCTCCTTTGCTACGGTAACACCATCCTTGGTTACGTGTGGCGCACCAAACTTCTTGTCGATGATTACGTTGCGTCCCTTAGGGCCGAGCGTAACCTTCACAGCGTCGCAAAGTGCATCAACACCTGCCTTTAGAAGCTCGCGAGCCTCAACGTTATACTTTATCTCTTTTGCCATTGTTATCTCTGATTTTTAAGTTATTACTCGATTACTGCGATGATATCGGCCTGCTTCATAACGAGGTAGCTCTCGCCCTCGTAGTTAAGCTCCGTGCCAGCATACTTGCCATACATTACTGTATCGCCAACCTTAACCTCCATTGCAATCTCTGCGGTGCCAGGGCCTACTGCGATAACCTTACCCATAAGTGGTTTCTCCTTTGCTGTATCAGGGATGAAGAGACCGCCAGCGGTCTTCTCCTCTGCCGGATTGGGCTTCACCAATACGCGGTCTGAAAGTGGTTTTACTGCCATAATTTAGTTTTCGTTTTTATGTTTTGATAATATTTTCTGTTTGGTTTTAAGTCGGGCAATCACCGTGCCAAAGCTACTGCTGTCATAATAATGTGTAGGTGAGGAGCCTGCGACTGACAAATTGTCATACGTTGTGTCACCCCTCATACTTATCTCCCCACAGGGCGTGGATGCGTTCGGCGATTTTAGCCTCCTGCGCATTGCCCGTATTCGGAGTGTAGAAGCGTGTGCCACTCAACGACTCGGGAAGGAACTCTTGGGCCACGAAGTTGCCCGTATAGTCGTGAGCATAGCGGTAGTTGGCGCCATAGCCCATATTGCCCATAAGTTTTGTTGGGGCGTTGCGAAGGTGTAGCGGCACGGGACGATTCGTAGTATCTCGCTCGACCATTGCAAGTGCCTTATTTATAGCTGCATAGGCAGAGTTGCTCTTGGGGCTTGTAGCCAGATAAATCGTAGTCTCGGCCAGGGTGATGCGTGCCTCGGGCATACCAATCTTATGCACCGTATCGAAGCAGGCGTTGGCCAAGAGTAGGGCATTGGGGTTTGCAAGTCCGATATCTTCTGATGCCAAAATCACAAGGCGGCGTGCGATGAAGCGAGGCTCCTCGCCACCAGCCAACATTCGGGCAAGGTAGTAGATAGCGGCGTTGGGGTCGCTGCCACGGACCGACTTGATAAATGCTGAGATAACGTCGTAATGCTGCTCTCCCGACTTATCGTAGAGGGCGATATTCTGTTGTAGACACTCGGTGACGCGCTCATCCGAAATCACGATGTCACCGTTCGAAGCACCGATAATGATGTCAAGTATATTGAGTAACTTACGTGCGTCGCCACCCGAGAAGCGGAACAGAGCTTCGGTCTCGCGGACCTCGATATTTCTTTTCTTCAGCTCCTCGTCGGAGTTAAGGGCGCGGTCGAGAAGCGTCTGCAACTCCTCGTCGTCCATAGGCTTAAGCACGTAGACCTGACAGCGGCTCAATAGCGGAGAGATAACCTCGAACGAGGGGTTTTCCGTAGTGGCGCCAATAAGCGTCACGATACCCTGCTCCACGGCGCCCAGAAGTGAGTCCTGCTGCGACTTATTGAAGCGGTGAATCTCATCGATGAAGAGGAATGCCGAACGCGCACTAAAGAGGTGCTGATTCTTCGCCTTCTCGATAACCTCCCTAACCTCCTTAACGCCAGAGGTTACGGCAGATAGGGTGTAGAAGGGACGATTGAGCGACGTGGCAACAATCTTCGCAAGAGTGGTCTTGCCAACACCTGGAGGGCCCCATAGAATAAACGATGGCACGCTGCCTGAGGCGATGAACTTACGGAATACGCCGTTCTCACCTACAAGATGCTTCTGCCCTATGTAATCCTCGAGGCTCTGTGGGCGCAGACGCTCGGCTAAAGGTTGTTGTGCCATAGATTAATGCTCGACGTTAATCATCTTATTAGGGTCGTGCTTATAGCGGAACAAGGCCCAGAAGGTGAGTGCTACGACCAATGCATAGCCCGCGAAGATGAACCAGGTCATCTGCCAGCCCTCGCCGCTAAATTCAGGACGTGATACGAGGTAGCCGCCCTCCCACATACAGAAGTGGTCAACGACCTTGCCCGCGATATATGTACCCACCGAAGCACCGATACCATTTGTCATAAGCATAAACAATCCCTGTGCGCTACCCTGCATACTCTTTGGAGCCTCCTGCTGCACGAACATAGCACCCGACACGTTGAAGAAGTCGAACGCCACGCCATATACCAAGCACGATGCGATTAGGGCGATGATACCCATAGTTGCAGTTGTAGTACCCACGCCAAAGAAGCCGAAGCGCAATACCCACGCAAACATCGCAATAAGCATAACGTTCTTAATGCCAAAGCGGCGGAGGAAGAAGGCGGTCATAAGGATGCACAACGCCTCCGAAATCTGTGAGATAGAGACTAACATCGTAGGGTTTGACGCAAACCAGTCGTTGGAGATGCTACCAAAGCTATTGATATAGGATGTTGCATAGCCGTTTGTAATCTGTAGCGACACGCCAAGCAACATTGAGAATACGAAGAACATAGCCATAGTCTTCGACTTGAAGAGTACGAAGGCATCAAGGCCAAGACGCTCGGCGAGGCTCTTCTTCTCGTCGCTCTTCGAGAGTGGACACTCTGGGAGTGTGAAGGCGTAAGCACCGAGGATAACACCCAAAACACCGCAGATGATAAGCTGCATATAGGTGAACTGTGCATTCTCCGCCAAGCCAAACGATAGGCTATTAACAAGCCACATCGAGGCGATAAAACCTACGGTACCCAAGGTGCGGATAGGAGGGAATGCCTTTACGAAGTCCAAACCCGAACGTGTTAGTGTGCCAAAGGCAACGGTATTTGAGAGTGCGATAGTAGGCATATAGAACGCCACGCTGAGGACATAAGGTATGAAGATAGGCCAGATGTTGGCAACATAGCTGGCGTTACCCATATTTGCCTGTGCAAGCTCCGTAGCCTCGATGCCGAAGTATGCTGCAACGAGCATAAAGCCTCCTGCCAAGAGGTGAGAGATGCCGAGAAGGCGCTGTGGCTGCACATACTTATCGGCGATGATACCCATAATCGCAGGCATAAAGATAGATACTACGCCCTGCGCAACGTAGAACCACGAGATGTAACTGCCCAGACCAACACGTCCCAAGAACTGACCAATGCAGGTGAGATAGGCACCCCAAACTGCAAATTGCAGAAAGTTCATAACAATTAGTCGAGACTTAATATTCTTCATAATCAGATAGTTTTATATGTTTCAAAAGCTTTGTTATGCAAAAATCTTAACAAAGATATGAAATTTTTTTGCAAAATCCTTTGTAAATAAAAAATTTTGTTCTACTTTTGCACCGTCAAACAGAACAATTGGGCTATGGTGTAATGGTAACACTACAGATTCTGGTCCTGTCATTCTTGGTTCGAATCCAGGTAGCCCAACTAAAGCGGTCGATTTTTCGATCGCTTTTTTTGTTTTTGGCAGTGAGTCTTGTGTGGCGAGAGGGTGTGCTTAATTCTATCCTTCCCCGAAAAATAAAAGTGACCACCCGCTCGGGTAGCCACTTCTATTTGTTTATTCATTCTGCTCGGAAGACTCCGATGCTTCAACCTCCGATGTTTCTACATCTTCGCCCTCATCATCACTCGCCCCTTCCATAATCAGACTCTTGTCATTATCGACAAATAGCGTTGTGAGATCTGCCTTTGTCCTATCGGCAATCTTCTGCTTGATGCCCAAATCGACAAGCCTTTTTGCTGGAGTGATAATGCTATGACCTCCATCAGAAGAGGATGTTGTAAGTCCGTCAAACTCCTTTTGTAGCTTCTTTAAAAGGTCGTTCGAGTTAATCAAACGCTTGGCAAAAAGCTGGGTGCGCTCAACAATCGTTGCAGCTTGCTCGATGATGAACTTGTGCTTGTCGAGTTGGCGCATTTGTGTCCACATAAGCTCCAATATTCGGAGGTTCATATGCATAGTCTGCGGGCCCATAATCAATACGTGTTTATCGTAGGCATAGCGCCATAGCGATGTGTCGTTCATCAGTGCGAGGTTGAGAGCTCCCTCGTGGAAAACGTACATAATTACGAAGTTGAGCTTCGTATATTCCGAATCGAGATAGAAACTATAATCCTTCTTTGCAAGGAGGTCCACCTGTGTGCGTAGTGCCTTGATATGCGCCTTAAGGTGTATGGCCTTCTCCTCGGGGTCGGTAGCGCTCATATAGCGCTCGAAATCTGTAATAACCACTTTCGAGTCGACGATGACATCACGGTTGTTGGGGAAGTGGAGGATAAAGTCGGGGATAAGGCCCGCATCCTCATCGCTCTTAATCTTTTTGCCATACTTATCCTTAAGGCCCTGCTGAGTGGTATATGCCGTACCCTCCATAAGGCCCATATCCTCGAGGAACTTCTTGAGATGAAGCTCGCCAAAGTTACCCTGAGTCTTAACCTTTGTGGTGAGTGCCTGAGCAAGACGGTCGGCCGTGGCGCCAAGGTCGTGGCTCTGGCGGAGGTTCTCACGGATAAGGGTGTCGAGGCTCTGCATTCTGTCGTGATGCTCTCGCTTCGAGCTATCGAGTGCCTCGCTCATACGCTTGATGCTCTCACGCAGAGGGTCTACGATGCGCGATACGCTCTCCTCGTTGCGACTCTCAAGCTCCTCCTGGCGGCTCTTGAGCACTCGCTCCGAAGTGGTCTGCATCTGCTCCTTAATGAGCTGCAACTGCTGTGCAAGAGCCTCATCCGAGTGAGCCTTAATATCGCGGAGCTTCTGCTCGTATACCTCCCTAAGCTCCGCAAGACGCTGCTCCAAGGCGCGCTGAGCCTCCTCGCGAGTACGTTGCAACTCCTCGGCACCTGCGCTCTTTGTCTCGGCGAGCTGCGCGGTGAGGCTCTCTACCATTGTATGCTCCGCCGCACGCTCGGCAACAAGGCGTGTAATCTCCTGATTCTGACGCTCGATGCGGGTGTTGCGCTCCTCCACAAGGCGCTTTAGCTCCTCGTTCTCCTTTAGTATTATGCCGTTATCGTTGTTGTTCTTTGCGAAGATGCGGTTTAGCGCAATGCCAACGATGAGCGAAACAATAACGCTTACAACAAATATCATCTCTGTCATAATAGCTACTCTGTTTTAATTACGATTTTAGCCGACTTAACACCCTTTGCCTTTGCCGTAAGGGTAATCTCTCCAGGTGTGGTGTTGCTCTGCACGATAGCGGTCATCATACCATTGAAGAGCTGCATACGTGGCTCGTGGAACAACTCCAACGATACGGGGTTACCATTCGCACCAGCACGATAGAAGCCCTCGCCACTTACGCTATACTCCACCAAGTGCTGTGCATCGGGACATAGGTTACCATCCTTATCCACCACGCGAACGGTGATAAACGATAGGTCGCGGCCATCAGCGGTGATTGTAGCGCGGTCGGCAACAAGCTCGATGTGGTGAGGCTTACCCGCAGTGCGAATCTCACGCTCGGCAACGGCGTTGCCATCTTTGTCATAGGCAACAACCTTAACAACACCTGGCTCATACTTCGTATCCATCCACATTAGGCGGTAGCGCGACTGTCGCACGAACGATGTTGCGCTCTCCTCGCTCTCCATCGTACCCTCGGCCGTAACGCTCAAATCCTTGGTGCGTATGCCCTGACTCTTGCCGTTAATAAATAGCTCGGCACTTGGGTAGTTGGTATATACGAACACGGGTGTAGTCTCGCCCTCGCGACCTGGCCAAGTCCAGTGAGGTAGAATGTGAAGTGTCTCCACATCCTTATTCCAGTGGCTACGGTAGAGGTAGTAGCGGTCTTTAGGCAATCCCGCAAGGTCCACGATACCGAAGAGTGATGAGTGGCTTGGCCAATCGGTGTAGTATGGCGTAGGCTCACCGAGGTAGTCGAAGCCTGTCCATACGAACTCGCCAATACCCCACGCAAAGTCATCGTGCCAAATCCAGTCATCCTCCGGAAGGTTCGACCATCCGCAATGCTCAACGTCGTATGACGAAGCCTGATGGTCGTCGTACTTCGCCATCGAGCGACGCTCAACAGGGAACTTATAAACGCCACGGCTGCTGACCGTAGATGCGGTCTCCGAGCCGAGGATAATCTGCTGTGGAAGACGAAGGTAGTTGTCAGGGTAGCGGTGTGGGCGGTAGTTGAAACCTGCGACATCCATCATCGCTGCCATATTGTTGTAAACCACGTTGTGAGGCTGGTCCATACCCTGTGTTACGGGGCGTGTAGGGTCCTCACGGTGGCAGATATCCTGCAAATAACGCGATAGCTTTGCACCCCAGATAACATCGCCCTGGTCGGGAACCTCGTTGCCAATACACCACATAACAACACTTGGGTTGTTGCGATAGTGGTGCAGAAGGTTTACAAGGTCACGCTCGGCCCACTCATCGAAGTAGAGGTGGTAGCCATTCGCAAGCTTTGGAGTGCGCCACTCGTCGAAGGTCTCGGGCATAAGCATCATACCCATCTCGTCACACGCTGCAACAAGCTCTGGAGCTGGCATATTGTGTGAGGTGCGGATGGCGTTACATCCCATCTCCTTCATAATGCGCACCTGACGGCGGATGGCAGCATCGTTGACCGCAGCACCCAAAGGACCAAGGTCGTGGTGGTTACATACGCCCTTGAACTTAGTCTCTACGCCGTTGATAAATAGTCCCTTGTCGGGGATAATCTCTATGGTGCGGATGCCGAAGCGTGTTGAGTACTCATCCTTAAGCTCCTCGCCGAGGTAAATCTTCGACTCTGCGGTGTAGAGCGTAGGAGTATCTACGGACCATAGCTCGGGGTTTTCGACGTTGATAGCCTGCTCGAACGTAGCCTCCGCGTAGATGCTCAAGCGGTCAGTCGCCATAGCTACGGCATTGCCCTTATTATCGAAGATTGTGGTCTCGATACGTAGAGCGTTGCGGTTGTTGTCGTCGATGCCCGCCACCTTTGTGCGTAGCTCCACGCGAGCCAACTCGTCGCTAACGTGAGGTGTAGTAAGGTGTGTACCCCATACAGGAACGTGAATATCCTCGGTGACAATAAGGTGAACATTGCGGTAGATGCCCGCACCAGGATACCAACGTGATGACTCTGGTTTATTCTCAAGGCGTACGGCAAGCTCGTTCTTCTCGCCCACCTTGAGGTAGTCGGTGATGTCGAAGTGGAATGAGTTGTAGCCATAAGGCCAGAAGCCTACCTCCGCACCATTAACATAGACACGTGCGTTGCTCATAGCGCCATCGAAGAGTATCGAAGCGCGCTTACCCGCCTCAAATTCTGGGGCCTCGAACTCCAGGCGATACCAACCCACACCAACGAATGGAAGACCTCCTGTACGTCCTGCGTGCTCCATAGCCTCCTTCTGACCATCCTGTGTGATAGCCACATTCTGCTTATCGTTGTTGATGCTGAATGGACCGTAGATAGCCCAGTCGTGAGGCACTACAACCTCCTGCCACGCGCTATCGTCATACTCCGCGCGGCTAAACTCGGCGCTATCCTCGCGTGAGAATCTCCAACCGCGCTCCAAGAGCTGCTCGCTACGTAGCTGTGCCTCGGCCGTGAGTGCCATAAGCATCACGCCTAAAAGTGATAAAATTACTCGTCTCATATCTAATTACGTTTTTTTGTTTCCTACCAAGGCAAATATACGAAAAACTATTCATATTTCCACACTCTTTTCCGTGATTTCGTGGGGTGGGGATGGCAGAAAACGTAACTTTTTGCGAGAAATGATTTCTCGTATCAAAAAAAGCGTTATATTTGCGTTATATATAAAACCTAACACTATGTCAGTAGAAAGCACAGTAAGAGCGGTAACAACATTGCGCCTTACGGAGATGAAGCAGCGTGGCGAGAAGATTGCTATGCTTACCTCGTACGACTATTCGATGGCAAAGATTGTAGACCAAGCGGGTATCGACGTGATACTTGTTGGTGACTCGGCAGCAAATGTTATGGCTGGTTTCGAGACTACATTGCCTATCACACTCGATATGATGATTTATCACGCAAAGTCGGTAGTTCGTGCCGTGGAGCGTGCGTTAGTAGTTGTGGATTTGCCTTTCGGTACCTATCAGGGTAACTCGAAACTCGCCCTCGACTCTGCGGTTCGCATTATGAAGGAGACCGAAGCCGATGCCGTGAAGCTCGAAGGTGGCGAGGAGGTTCTCGAGTCGGTGCAGCGTATCCTCTCGGCAGGTATCCCTGTTATGGGCCACTTGGGACTTATGCCACAGTCTATCCACAAGTTTGGAACATATAACGTTCGTGCGAAGGATGAGGCCGAGGCCGAGAAGTTGGTGCGCGACGCAAAACTCTTGGAGGAGGCGGGATGCTTCGCTGTGGTGTTGGAGAAGATTCCAGCAGCGTTGGGCGAGCGTGTGTCGAAGGAGTTGCATATCCCAACTATTGGTATTGGTGCGGGTGGTGCTACGGATGGTCAGGTGTTGGTAGCTCACGATATGTTGGGTATCACACAGGCATTCTCACCACGATTCTTGCGCCGTTATGCTGACCTTGGCACTCTTATCTCGGAGGCTGTAGGTCACTATGTTGACGATGTTAAGAGTCGCGACTTCCCTAACGAGAAGGAGCAGTATTAGTAGCTGAATAGGCAGAATAAAAATAGGGGTGACTTCGGTAGTCGCCCCTATTTTATTTGTTTAGTAGACCTTAAGCAGCGATGAGTCACCATAGCTTAAGAAGCGGAAATCGTTAGCCAAGGCATAATCGTAGATGCGCTTCCAATTATCTCCTACATACGCACTTACCAGAAGCAGTAGTGTAGACTTTGGCTGGTGGAAGTTCGTGATGATGTAGTTTACAATGCGGAAACGGTAGCCAAGTGGCGTAATCATAATCTGCGTTGCGGCCTTTAGCTGCTCGGTGCCACACTCATTCATATATGCAAGTAGCGTCTCGGCAACCTCCTTACATCCGAACTCCGCAGGGATGTCGTACAACTCCCACTGTCCTACGGCGCGCTCCACATCGGGAGTTCCGCTGTTCTTCACTCTCCACGCTACGGCCGACAACGACTCCATAGTTCGCACCGAGGTGGTACCTACGGCGACGATGCGTCCCGCATTGCGAAGGATATTCTCGAGCGTAGTGCGGGTAATCACAAAATGCTCGGTATGCATATTATGCTCTGCGGCGTTCTCATCCTTAACCGGAAGGAACGTGCCTGCACCCACGTGTAGCGTAACCTCCTCGAACGAGAAGCCATCGTTGCGCATCGCGGAGATAAGCTCGGGTGTGAAGTGTAGGCCCGCGGTAGGTGCCGCTACCGAGCCCTCGAAGCGTGCGTAGACAGTCTGGTAGCGGGTGTTGTCTATATCCTCGCTCTCGCGGTTGAGGTATGGAGGAATAGGAATACGTCCCAGAGTCTCGAGGAGCTGTCCGAAGCTGCAATCTGCCGACCAGCGGAAGCGGATGATATGCTCACGTGTGCCACGCTCCACAATCTCGGCACGTAGCGTATGTGCCTCACCTGAATACTCAAAGTCGATACCTATCTCGCCCTCCTTCCACTTCTTGAGGTTGCCCACGATGCAGCTCCACTCGCTCTCGCCCTTGATGGCGAAGGCTCGCTCATAGTCGGCAGGGTTGTGTGGCTCGAGGCAGAATACCTCGATACGCGCACCTGATGCTTTGTGCATCACGATACGCGCACGTACCACGCGGGTGTTGTTGAAGACAAGCATAGCCCCCTTGGGGAGATACTCCGCGACGTTGCGGAAGTGGCTCTCGGCGATGGTGCCGTTGTCGTATATAAGCAACTTCGATGATGAGCGCTCCGCGAGAGGAAACTTTGCGATGCGCTCATCAGGAAGATTGTAGTTAAAGTCGTTGATATCTATATGTCGTTCCATATATTACTTGATAGTAAGCTCGTCGATAAGCCACTTGGCGTTGCCATACTTCTCAACTACGAACAACACGTAGCGGATATCTACGGCAATAGTGCGCTGAAGCTCTGGCTCGAATGCCACGTCGCCCGACATAGCCTCCCAGTTACCATCGAACGCCAAACCGATAAGCTCGCCCTTCTTGTTCATAACAGGAGAGCCAGAGTTACCACCAGTGATGTCGCAGTTAACGAGGAATGCCACAGGAAGGTCGCCATTCTTATCTGCATAACGGCCATAGTCCTTCTTCTGGTATAGCTCCTTCAAGCGCTCTGGAACGGTGAACTCCACAGGATTTGTAGGGTCCTCCTTTGCCATAACACCCTCGATAGTGGTGTAGTGGTTATAGACGATGCCATCGGCAGGGCTATATGGAAGCACGTTACCATAAGTGAGGCGGATTGTGAAGTTAGCATCCGATGCCCAAGGCTTCTCTGGCTGCATCTTCATAAGGCCGTCGATATACTTGCGGTGGCCCTCGGCAAACTTGAGGTTAGCAGCCATAGCAGCTGGTGAAAGCTCGCGGTAGAGAGTAAGAATCGAGTTTGTTAGCTCGTAGACAGGGTCGGCCATAAACACCTGCTGACGCTCCTCCTTCGATAGCTCGGCGATGGCGCGGTATGACTCCAACGATGTGAGCTTCGAGTTGTCGTACAACCAATCTACATACTTGTCGCTATCGCCCGCAAACTCCGAGTCAATCTTCTGGTAGATAGATGGAAGGTGGGTGTTATTCTCGCGGTAGATTACGAACATACGCTTTGCTACGGCGCGGTCCACATCGGCGTTATAATCCTTGTAGAACTGCTCTGCATCGCGCATACCAAGCATAGTCTGCACAAGCTCCACAGACTGCATAAATGCCTCGCCCAACCACTGCAATGTAGCATTCTCATCTTTAGCCTCGCGCTGCGACTGCTCGATAAGTGCCAAAGCGTCGATGTAGCCCTCCTCAGGGAGAGTGTTGCTATTAGCCCACGCCTGGAACTCTGCCTCCTGCTTAGCCTTCTTATCGCGAACGTTGAGCTTCTCGATGCCGCGTGACATACCGATAGAGTTCTTCCAGTAGTTAGCCGACGAAGCATACTTCGCATCGTACTGAATACGGATAGCCTGGTCAGAGTCCATCCACTGGCGGAGAATCTGCTGACGCTCACCACGGATGTAGATGCGCTGTGGATTGTCAACCTCCAACATATAGTCAATCTCGTATGAGGTCTTATAACGCTCGGTAGAGCCTGGGAAGCCCATAATCATACCGAAGTCACCCTCCTCAATACCCTTGAGCGAGATGTTGAGCCACTTCTCGGCCTTGTAAGGCACGTTATCCTTTGAGTAGGCTGCAGGGCGGTTATCCTTACCAGCATAGACACGGAAGATAGAGAAGTCGCCAGTGTGACGTGGCCACATCCAGTTGTCGGTGTCGCCACCAAACTTACCAATAGACGAAGGTGGTGTACCTACCAAACGAACATCAGGATATACCTCGAGGACAAATGCGAAGAACTGATTGCCGCCAAAGAACGATGGAATGATAATCTGCATACCTGGGTACTCCGCCTCGAGCTTCGCGATAAGAGCCTCCTTGTTCTGACCTACGATGGTTGTATACTCCTGCTGTGATGCAGTTGATGGGATGTTGCCCATAATATCTGCCGTAACGTCGAAGATGTGACGTACGAAGCGTACCGAGAGGCCCTCGGCAGGAAGCTCCTCGGCGTTGTTCTTTGCCCAGAAACCATCCTTGAGGTAGTCGTGCTCCACGCTTGAGAGCTGCTGGATAGAGTTGTAGCCGCAGTGGTGGTTGGTGAAGAGAAGACCGCTCTCGGATACAATCTCACCTGTGCAGCCACCGCCAAAGATTACGATAGCATCCTTCAACGAAGACTTCTCGGCAGAGTAGATATCCTCGGCCTTGAGTTTGCAGCCGTGAGCCTTCATATCCTTCTCATTCATCTTCTTGATGTATGGAAGCAACCACATACCCTCATCGGCAATGGCGCTAAAGCTGATGCTTACCAAAGCAAGCAATGTCAATAGTTTTTTCATAGTTATAGTTTTAGTTGTTAACGATTTCGTGCAAGCAAAGATACGAAAAAAAGTGAGAACTTGAAACGCCGGCGAGGATATTTTATCTAATTTGTGCGGGGAGGAGAGTGGCGAGGTGTGCGGGATGGAGGTATAGAAAAAGCCCCGAATGAGTGTACTATGGTGTACTGCTCATTCGGAGCCTAAGGATTGGGGTAGCGTTGGCTACCTATAACCGATGATTACCAGTTAAGAATCTTGCGGAAGTCATACTCCTCAGGATTTGGGAGGTATGCGCGTGCAGCCTCGTAATCCTCTGGAGTGATGTAGTGCATAAGGTTGTCGATAACCTGGTGAATCTTATCAGCGTTGATATCTACAAGACGTGGTGGGATTTTGCCAGTCTCTGGATCCTGCAAATCCTTGAGGTAGAGAGGTGATACGTAACCCTCCTGGCTGATGTAAACCATACAGCCTGTCTTACCCTCCGAGAAGAGCTTATATACACCCATACCGAGCTGTGAGCAGTAAACAAGGTCGAATGCACAAGGAGTCTGGCAACGTACCTCGTAGCCAATCTCCACAGGACGTGACTTAACCTTCACGCCAAGAGCCTTGCAACGCTTCTCGAGCAATGTGTTGAACATCTCGGCCTTTGACACCTTACCGAGCTCTGGGTGGCCGTGGTCGTCGTACGAGAAGTTGATACCCGACTTGAGAATCTCCTCCTGGTCGAGAGCGTGGAATACACCCTCCGATACCATAGCTACGCCATAGTCCATATTCATAATCTTACGCTTAACAATTGCAGATACGATGAGCGAGATAATCTTGTCGATAGTAATCTTTGTCTTGTTAAACATCTCTGGGATGATAATCATAGGGTAGTGGCACGCAGATGCAATACCGAATGCGAGGTGACCTGCCGAGCGGCCCATTGCTGCAACAACAAACCAGTTAGCCGAAGTGCGAGCATCGTTGTATACCGCACGACCGATTACCGAACCAGCGTTCTTAGCTGACTGGTAGCCGAATGTAGGCATACCTGCTGGCAATGGAAGGTCGTTGTCGATAGTCTTTGGAACGTGGATGTTAGCAATAGGATACTGCTTAGCCTCCAAGAACTTAGCGATACGGTTTGCTGTTGACGCTGTGTCATCACCACCTACGGTTACCAACAATTTGATGTTGTTCTCTTTGAAGAAATCGAGGTTGAAGTTCTTCTCGAAATCCTCCTCCGATGGCTTGAAACGGCTCATAGTGAGGTAAGAACCACCCTGATTGAAGATGTAATCTACGCGGAACATATCGAGGTCCTCGTAGCGTGGGTTAGGATTGAAAAGTCCTGAATAGCCATAGTGAAGACCGATAACACGATAACCCTTAGCAAGGAATGTCTTGGCTACAGAGCCAACAACAGTGTTCATACCAGGAGCAGGACCGCCACCAGTAAGAATTGCAATAGCCTCTTTCATAATCGTATAAGATTTATATTAGTTTATAGAATTTTCCTCCACAAATATAATAAATTTTTTTAAGAACTATGCAAATTTTTTCAAACTATTTCAATATTAAGATTAAAATTTGTATCTTTACAATCATAAACCAGACTATTAACAACTATGAGAAAGCTGATTATAGCACTATTTGCGATGTTTGCGTT
>JADBON010000085.1:0-5672 GCA_015656305.1 Alistipes sp. | reverse complement strand
CATAATTAGGGCGCGAGGCATAGCTACTACTTGCAAGATAGTAACGTGGTGGTGTGCCACCTGCTGTGGTAGATACGCGCACCACTTCTGGCTGCGATAACAACCACTCGCTCAACTCATTAAGTCGCCTGTCCGTAGCATCTATATCATATCCCTCGGCCATAATAACATCGGCACGGAAGTATAGTTTCGATAGCTGCGGAAAGAAGTTTTGAGGCATACGCCCCATAACCACAATGGAGAGGGCAAAGAGCAGAGCAACCGTCGTAACGGTTATCCAACGATGGCGAAGAAGTAGCGCCACAACCCTACCAAACCAGGCGGAACGAGGCTTATCGGTTGTCGCTACGGCGCGTATGCGAAGCATCGCAACACTCATAAGTGGCACCTGCACAAGAGCAAAGAGCCAGCTTGCAACCAGCGACACCGCGACAACAACAAACAACGGACGGATAATCTCGGCAACGGACGATGGTGAGAGTTGCAAAGGCAGAAACGAAAGTATCGCAATAAGAGTCGCAGCAAGGAGCGCCCAGCGTGGTTTTGTTACACCATCCACCGCCGCAATACGCAGTGGCAGACCTCCAAGAGCCAACGTACGCGTACTATCCACAACCACAATGGCGTTATCTACAAGCATTCCCATAGCGATGATAAAGCCCGCCAACGAGGTACGGTTTATACCCTCGCCAAGAAGGAGCATCACAACGAGAGTGGCGGCAATAGAGAGCAGAAGCGACACCCCGACAATAACGCCTTGACGCCATCCCATAACCACCATAACCAACAGTATGACTATTGCCAGCGACTCCAAAAGGTTGATTACAAAGGTATTATTCGCCTCGCGGGCAATCTCATCTTCGGGATATAGCGACACGATAGTTAACCCCGCAGGGAGATTTTGAGAGTATGCGTCTATGACTTTTCTTACCTCCGCACCCACCTTCACGATATCCATTTCCGAGTTGGTAGCAACAGCGATAGCCACAGCATCGTTACCATTTACGCGCATAAGCAACGATGGCGGAGTGTGGTAACCCATCTCCACATCGGCAATATCTCCCAGACGATACTGCTTGCCATCCGCCGCGATAAGAAGCTGATTTTCAAGCTCCGACAACGTGGCATAGGTGCTACCCTCAACAAGCTCCACACTCACCTCGCCAGCCTCGCGCGAGCCTAATGGCGCTACGCTATTTTGCCCCTTAACCGCCGCACCTATATCCTCAGGACGAAGGTCAAAGGCAGATAACGTCGCGGGGCTTAACCATACGTTTACCTCGGGGCGCTGCTCGCCATAGAGTAGCACCTTATCCACACCATCAACGGCGTATAACTGTCGCTCGACGGCCTTTGCATAGCGGTGCATCTCCTGCCACGAGAAGCCACCCTCCGAAGTTAAGGCGTAGTAGAGGCCATAGACATCACCAAAGTCATCAACGACATCTATATCTCCCACGCCTTCAGGGAGTTGTGGCTTTGCATTAGCAATCTTTCGCCGCAACTCATCCCACAACTGAGGGATGCGCTTCGAGGGTGTCGATGGGTTCAGCTCGACCATTAGTCGCGCATAGCCAAAGTGCGCCTCGGAGGTTATCTTATGCACCGACGTTAGGGTGCGTATCTCACGCTCGAGAGGCTCAACAACAAGCGCCTCGACCTCATCGGGCGTAGCACCAGCATAGGGGCAAACCACAATCGCACTCTTGATGGTAAATGTCGAGTCCTCACGCTTACCAAGAGCAGAGAAGGCATATAGACCTCCTACTATCGTGGCAATCATAAGCATCACAATCACAGAGCGATGCGTGATGGAATATCGAGAAATATTCGCCATAGCCTACATCTTTTGAGCCTCCTCGGCACGTACAACCTCGCCATCGGTGAGATGATAAACACCAGCCGAGACTATTCTCTCGCCAGCGTGAAGGCCGCGAAGCACCACGACACTCGACTCACCAACGGGAGAGCCTAACTCCACCCTACGGCTATACACCCTATCATCCTTATCTATAACCCACACATAATCGCCATCGCCAACAGGAGCATATATTGCCGTAAGCGGAAGTCGCACAGCATACCTATCTTTTTCGGGCGTGATAACCGTCGCGATGCAGGTCATACCCGGAGAGATGCGATACTGCGCCGTATCTACGTCAGTCAAACGTAGCGACACAGGGAAGCCGAGGGCATCCGACGAGGTGCGGGCAAAGCTCTTGATAACCGCCCGAAAACGCACGCCACGCCACGCATCGAACTCCACACTAAACCGTGTGGTGGGTAGCGATAGCTGCGCAACAAGCTCCTCGGGAGCAGTGAAGCCCACGGTAGTACTTATAGGATTTACGATACGCACGATACTCTCGCCCGACGAAACACGCTGATAGGCATCGACATACGTGCGTTCCACAACACCTGCAAAGGGGGCTACGATACGTGTATCGTTGAGCAAATCAAGGCTATTTTCGTACTGCGACAACGCCTGCGCCACAGCACTCTCGATGGATTCTACCTCCTGCTCCGAGATTGCCGAGTGGCTCAATAGTCGTCGCGCACGCTCCAGACGTGACTCCGCCTCGACGTATGCAGCACGTGCCGCCTCGACCTGAAGCTCCACATCGCGCTTATCAAGCTCCGCGAGGAGCTGACCACGCTTTACGGCCATACCCTTTGCAACGGGGATATCTGCCACACGCCCCGAGATTTTGAATGCCAGCGTCACGGCATCGTCAGCAGTTGTAAGCGCTGCAAAATCGCGCTCCGTAGACTCAACGGGCTGAGCTACGACATACTTAACAAGTTGTGGCTGAGGGGCTACCGTATTACTGCCACCACACGCCACCAAATAGATTATCGGCAAGATATAGATAACTCTACGCATAACAAAAAAATGACCATTACCTGATGCGGTAATGGTCAATTATCTTGCCACAAATATCTTCTAAATATCGCGAATATCAGACTTAAACTCCACAACACCATCGCGCAGAACGACAACACCAATATCCGAACGGATAACCGATCGAAGTGTCATAGCATCAACCGTAAGCGTCGCTATATCCTCGTCAACAAGTCCTTCCACCTGCGCCCTATCCACAGCCGTAAGAAGCACAACGCCCTGCAATGGATATTGCTTAAGAAGCGAAGTAATGCCTCGAAGATGCTTATCATTAATATGCTGAGCGTCATTTACACAAAGCAGTGCCACTCGTCCCTTACGGCCAAGCACTTCGAGCGTATAATCCTCGCCTTCAGCATCATACAAACGGAACTCCGAGTATGTGGCATCCATAGGTATCTCCCTGGTTACGGCATCCACAAACTCAAGGTTCGCATCCTCCCAACACGACGTATCCGCAGCGTCAAACTCCACACTCTCGCCCGTAGTCAAGTTCTTGAAGATAAGCACATTCTGCACCGACTGCTGCTCCATCTCGCGCTCCTTCGACACCTCATCAAAGAGCGATGTACCAACCTTATAAGGCATCGAATCGACAAAAGGCAAGTGGCGCAACGCATAGAGGCTAACGGCAAGAGGTAGTGCAATGCCCACAAGAGTTACAACACCATCCTTAAGCGAGATAGCACGCTTCTCCCTACCCCAACGCCACAGTGCAATACAGAGCGTCAAAAGAAGTATATTTTTCAGGAAAGTCTGCCAAGGAGTAAGCTCCACGATATCGCCGAAGCAACCACACTCACCAATAGGTAACACCGTAGCACTCAGCAGAGTAACAACAGTGAAAAGTGATATAATAACAAGAGATACGAGCGAGGCTAAACGACGAAACGCACCAAAGATAAGCCACACGCCAAGCAGTGTTTCGACAACCATAAGCGCGATGGCTATACCCTGCGAGAGTGGCATAAACGCATCGAGGGCATAGGTTGCGAGGTACTTATCGACGTAGATGGCACTACCCACAGGATCTACGCACTTTGCGATGCCCGAGAATAGGAACGTAGCACCTACAATCCAGCGCAGTAGCGTAAGCGCAATGGTCGAAACACGTGACATACTACAACCTGTTTACGAAACTCATAATGCGCTCGAAGATAACCTCTGGCGAAGCCATAGCGCCCTCCTCGGTTGAGCAGTCAACGACCTTGATATCGTCACCCTCGGCCGCAGCATCGAGGTAGACCTCACGCACCGAACGCTGCAAATCGAGCGACGCCTCGTGGATATCCTTACCACCCTGAAGGTAGGCTCTATCATCACCCTCGCGGGTTTCGGTAAGCTTCTTCTGTGTGAAGGCAAAAGGTACATCGAGAAATAGTGAGAGGTCGGGACGTGGAATTCTAAACTCCTCAAACTCCGTATGTAGTATCCACTCCTTCAGTGTATTACGAGCCTCGCCACGTGGCAACTTCGCACACTGATAACCAATATTCGAGTAGACATAGCGGTCTACGATTACCACCTTACCCTCTGCCAACCAACCACGAATCATAGCCGCAGCATCGGCTCTATCGCCAGCATACAACAACGCCACAAGGTATGGGTTTACGCTCTCCACGCTACCCAAATCGCCACGCAAGAAACGCGCTATAAGCTCGCCATAGACCGGAGCATCGAAACGTGGAAAATGAAGATACTCCGACTCCACACCCTTCGCGCGGAACATATCACGAAGCTTGGCAATCTGCGTAGACTTGCCCGCGCCATCTAATCCTTCAAGTGCTATAAACATATATAAATAGGTATAGCTTTCTTATTTAAGCATCATAACCGCACGCTCGACACCCTTCACAAGTACGTCGATCTCCTCCTTCGTATTATACATACCTATCGAAGCACGACACATACCCGTAACACCGAAGTGCGTCATAACAGGCTCGGCACAATGGTGGCCCGTACGTATCGCCACGCCGAGTTTATCGAGAATCATACCCACGTCATAAGGGTGCGTACCCTCGATTGTGAAGCATACAAGCGGACATTTACGCTCCGCAGTGCCATAGATTTTGAGTCCCTCGATAGCCGAAAGACGCTCGGTCATATACGATAGCAACTCCTGCTCGTAGGTCTCGATAGCCTCTACGCCAATGCTCTCGACATAATCAATAGCCTCGCCCAAGCCCACTGCGCCAATGAAATTCGACGTACCTGCCTCAAACTTGAGAGGTAGCGGTGCGTAGGTAGTCTTTGCGAAGGTTACCTTATCGACCATATCGCCACCGCCCATAAACGGAGGCATACTCTCGAGCAACTCCTTTCGTCCGTAGAGAACGCCGATACCCGTAGGGCCATAGAGTTTATGTCCCGAGAAGGCGTAGAAATCATAGCCACGGCGTGCCACATCGCCACCACCGTGAACAATGCCCTGACAACCATCTACCATAACCACTGCGCCCACAGCGTGTGCCGCAGCGATGATAGGCTCCAAATCGGGCATCGTACCCAATGTATTCGAGGCCTCGGTGACTGCAACAAGACGTGTGCGCTCATCAATGAGTTCGCCCAACTTATCCATCATCACCTCACCCCTATCGTCGAAAGGCAACACGCGGAGCTCCGCGCCGTGACGCTCACACGCCACCTGCCAAGGTACGATATTGGAGTGATGCTCCATCTCCGACACAACGACAGTATCGCCCTCGCGAAGATACCTCTGGCTCCAGGCATAGGCAACAAGGTTGATGGATGCCGTAGCACCCGCGGTAAAGAT
>JADBON010000120.1:0-4726 GCA_015656305.1 Alistipes sp. | reverse complement strand
TAGCGACGTACAATATCGAGAGTCTGCACTCCGATAGAGCCTGTGGAGCCTAAAATTGAAAGTCGTTCAACGCTCATAATATTCCGAGGGTTAGAAGAGTATATATCGCTCTGGGTCTACGGCCGTACCGTCACGCCATAGTTCGAAGCCAAGTTCTACGTTCTGCTCCGCTTTGCCATCCTCGCGCTTGAGACTGCCTATCACCGAGCCACTCTGCACGGTCTGTCCCTTACGCACGAGAATCTCACCCAAAAGTTTGTAGACCGAGATGTAACCGCCATTATGTTGAATGGTTACGCTGTAAAGACCTTCGGCCTGGTTTTCCACGGCGATGATAGTTCCATTCTCTACGGCCATCACCGAGTCGTCGCCATCGATACTCATAATCGCTACGTCGTAGCTCGACTCTGGAGCATCGAAGTTACGGGTGATGTTACCACGCATAGGGGTGCTAAACATCGCTGCTTGGCCCTGTAGTGGCTTGGTATTTGTAAGCGAATATTCGTTTGTGGTACTCTCCAACGCGGCACGTAGCAACGAATCGGCACGTGTAGGCAAGATACGCGACTTGTCGTAGCGAATGGTATCAGTAAGAACGGTAGAGTGTAGCGCAGGGGTGCTGCCACCCATTATCGTTGCCACAGCCTCGTTGTATGCCAAAATCTCCTCCATATTACGCTCCATAAGGTCGAGGCGCATAATGCTCTCGGTGAGCTGCTCGCCAAGACGCTCGGCCTTGGTGCGGTAGCCTGGAAGGATATCGAGAATAGAGGTGTAGGCGCAGAGTGTTATTACCAGCGCAAAGAGTATAAGGATAAGTCCTGCAACGCTACCCCAAAGTCCTAATGGGGTGATGTTGAGTCGCCAATGTATATCATCCGAGTTGCGACCACGCATTATCAGCGTGCTTTTCTCGGTTAGGTATTCCCAAAAACTACGTATCATACTTATATATTTATAGCCTATAAACGTACAAAAGTACAAAAAAGTATTTAGATTTCAATACCGAAGAGATTGGAAATTGTTGCCAGATGGTCGAAATAGTTGCTACTTTCGGATAACTTTGTTACCTTTGTACTACGAAAATTTTGAAAAATTATAATACTATGGTAAAACCAACACTTTTAGTTTTGGCCGCAGGTATGGGTTCGCGCTACGGCTCTCTCAAGCAGATGGATGGCGTAGGCCCTAATGGCGAGGCTATTATCGACTATTCGGTATACGATGCGATTCGTGCGGGATTTGGCAAGGTGGTCTTCGTTATTCGCCACTCGTTTGAGCAGGAGTTTAAGGAGGTGTTCAATGCCGAGCGCTTCGGACATAAGATTGCGGTGGAGTATGTGTTCCAGGAACTTGACTACCTCCCAGAGGGTTTCACACTCCCTTCGGAGCGCGTTAAGCCTTGGGGTACGAACCACGCTGTGATGATGGCAAAGGATGTTATCAAGGAGCCTTTTGCGGTTATCAACGCCGATGATTTCTATGGCCGTGAGGCGTATAAGACTATCGGTGACTACCTTTTGGAGTTGGCCGAGAGCCGTAACCGCTACTGTATGGTGGGCTATCAGGTTAACAAGACTCTCTCGGAGAATGGCACCGTGTCGCGTGGTGTATGTACCGTAGATGAGGAGGGTAACCTTACGGGTATGGTAGAGCGCACGCAGATTGAGCGCGTTAATGGCACTATCGTATTCCACGATGGTGGTGCCGATGAGCCTTTGGCGGAGGATACTCCAGTATCTATGAACCTCTTTGGCTTTACGCCCGACTACTTCGACTACTCGGAGGCATTCTTCAAGGAGTTCCTTGCTGCAAATATCGAGAACCTTAAGTCGGAGTTCTTTATTCCGTTGATGGTTAACAAGATTATTAGCGAGGGTACTGCGACGATGCGTGTTCTCAAGACCACATCTAATTGGTTTGGTGTGACTTACAAGGAGGATAAGCCACAGCTTGTAGCCAAGATTGAGGAGCTTATCGAGGCGGGTATTTATCCAAAGAACCTGTGGAATGTAGCGAAGTAAACGGCTATATCAAAAAAAAAGGCTATAACAATTAAGGGAGCGATTGATGTCGCTCCCTTAATTATTTTATGTTTTTCGAGGATTACTTCAACTTTGCAGCAACCTTCTCCAACATATCCTTTGTCATAGACTCGAGGTCCCACTCTGGCTTCCAACCCCACTCCTCGCGAGCGCAAGTGTCGTCCAAAGAGTTTGGCCAGCTGCGTGAGATAACATCCTTAACAGGGTCTACGTTGTACTCCATCTGGAAACCTGGTACGTGACGCTCAACAACCTCGCGGATGATCTCTGGTGTGAAGCTCATAGCAGCGATGTTGAATGAGTTGCGGTGCTTAAGCTTTGCAGGGTCAGCCTCCATAAGCTCAACAGTAGCACGCAATGCATCAGGCATATACATCATATCCATATATACGTCTGGAGCGATGTTACATACGAACTTGTTACCCTTAACAGCCTCGTAGTAAATCTCTACTGCGTAGTCGGTAGTACCGCCACCAGGGAGAGTTACGTTAGAGATGATACCTGGGAAACGTACCGAACGTGTGTCAACGCCGAAACGTGAGTGGTAGTAGTTTGACAAAAGCTCGCCAGTCACCTTGCAAACACCATAGATAGTGTTAGGCTGCATAACAGTGTCCTGAGGAGTCTTGTCGCGTGGGAAATCACCACCGAAAGCACCGATAGAACTTGGAGTAAATACTGCGCAGTTCTTCTCGCGAGCGATCTCCAAAGAGTTCTCCAAAGCACCCATATTGATGCGCATAGCCAACTGTGGGTTCTTCTCGCCTGTTGCTGAAAGAAGGGCAACAAGGTTGAAGATAGAGTCGATGTTGTACTTATTTACAACCTCTGCATACTGCTTTGCATCGAGAGCGTCGAGTGACTCGAAAGGACCAGCCTCTGCAAGTACAGCATTGTGTTTAACATCGGTAGCAACGACATTCGATGCACCATAGATTGAGCGAAGATATGGTACCAACTCAGATCCAATCTGACCACCGGCACCTACGACCAAAATGCGCTTCATTTGATTTGTTTAACTGTTAGTTATGTGTACAAAGTATAATCTCTTTTCTGTTGCTCTTCGGCTGTGCCGCATCATAGACACACCGTTTCACCTTGCAAAGGTAATTATTTTTGGCAAAATATAAGCAAAAATACCAATTTTTTTATTTGTGGGAATAAAATTATCGCGGAAAATTATTGAGAATAATATTTTTATATATCTTTGCACTGCTTTTTAAAAAAAACGTAATCAACCTAAAAAAAACTAAAAAATTTTAAAAATGAGAATTTTCTACACTAAAGCACTTGCATTGTGCTTGATGTTTGCGACAGCCCTCACAGTGGGTTGTGACAAGGAGCCTTCAAAAACTCCAGAGCCAGTGGGCCCAAAGCCTTTGGTAGAGGGTACTTTCGAGGTAACTATTGATGAGGTACTCGAGGATTCGATAACCATCACAATCACTCCATCGGAGGAGGTAGACTACTACTACGCTTGTCTTGCTTCGGATACTGAGAAGTATCTCGGAGGGGAGGAGGAGTTGATTGTGTTGGATCAGCTCTCACAGCCAAATGTTGAGCAGTTGATATTCCGTGGCGAGCAGACAATGACATTTGGTGGTCTTATTGGACACTCACACTATCGTCTCCTATATTTCCAGTACGATAGCGAGAATGAGTGGATTTTCGGTGACTTGAAGCGTTCGGAGCGTATCACAACTCTTGACGGAACAGAGCGCTTCGATATCGAGGTAGCGGATGTTACAGGTATTAGCGCAAATGTTACCATTACGCCTGACGATATGTCGATGACATACTTCTGGTGGATTGAGGATATTTCAGAGTACGATGAGTGGTTCGACAATAGCGATAACCTTCTTATTCAGAACGACTTTGCTTTCTGGCAGTATTACGCCGATTTGGAGGGCTTGGATTGGAAGGAGGTTATGAGCTGGGACCTTACAAATGGCACAACTGTGGCTAGCTCTGATTCGCTCTACAACGTGTTGATGTGGGATAATGAGTATATGGTATATGCTTATGGTCTTGATACAGAGGGTAACCTCACAACACAGATGACCAAGAAGCATTTCAAAACAAGCCCAAAGACCGAGACAAAGGATGTAACCTTCGATGTTGAGATTTTGTCAACAGAGTGGGATACTGCTTTCAATAAGTTTGCTGTATCTGCAAAGATTATCCCTTCGGACCCAGAGGTTAAGTACTACGTAACAATCACCAATATGAGCTGGTATGATTGGTACTTCACTGCTGATAACACTGGCCGCAGCGACGAGGATTACATTATGTATCAGATTCTCCTCAACGCATCAAAGCAGTCTTGGGAGGTTCTTGAGGATTACCGTTGGCAGGGTGAGTTCGTTTACCAGCCTCACGAAGTTCGTAACCAGTTCTTTAGCCCAAGCCGCGAGTATGGTGTGTTCGTATTTGGTGTTGACGAGAATGGTCCAACAACTCCTCTTAAGATTTACGAGTTTACAACTCCACAGCGCCCAGCATAAGGGTGGCGTAGCGAAGTGACGAAAACTAACCTAAAATAATTGATATTGTTATGAAAAAGATTTTTGGTCTTTTGGCAATGAGTGCCTTTGCGCTTGTTGCGTGTAACCCTGATACCCCAGAGCCAGAACCAGTTGTTGAGGCTCCTGTTGTAACTCTCGACAAGCAGAGCGTTGAGG
>JADBON010000174.1:0-3679 GCA_015656305.1 Alistipes sp. | reverse complement strand
CCGCGGTGAGGCTCTGGCCTCTATCTCTGCGGTTGCCGAGGTTGAGCTACGTACCCGCCGCAATGATGATGAGCTGGGTACGTTGACTGTTATTGCAGGTGGAGAGTTCCGCTCGCAGACACCTATCGCGTGTTCGTGTGGTTCGCAGTTTGTAGTGCGTAACCTCTTCTATAATGTCCCTTCCCGCAGAAAGTTTATTGATGGCGATAACTCGCGCCTTGCCTCGCAGATACGTAGCGAGTTTGTGCGTGTGGCGATGTGTAATCCCGATGTTGAGTTTGAGCTAAGGCAGAACGATACGCTTGTATACTCGCTTTTGCCTACGTCGCGTCGTGGACGTATCATAGATATTGTAGGTAAGCACATCAAGCAGAATCTGTTGGATGTGGAGGTGGATACCTCGTTGGTGCGTATCGAGGGCTTCGTGGGGCGTCCACAAGCTGCCAAGAAGCGTAACAACGAGCAGTATCTTTTTGTTAATGGCCGCTACTTCAACTCTATTCAGATGCAGCGTGCCATAGTGCGTGCATACGAGAAACTTATCCCCGAGGGGTGTATGCCTTCGTACTTCATATATCTCACGGTCGATCCCGAGAGGGTGGATGTGAATGTGCATCCTCAGAAGACTACCGTAAAGTTCGCAGATAACGATGTTATCCTTGAGATTTTACAGGCTGCGGTGCGTGAGACATTGGCAAAGACGGGCGCAGTACCTATGATGGATTTCTCGGATGAGGGACGCTTGAATATCCCTGTCTTGGAGCGTGAGCAGCGAGTATTTGAGATGCCAAAGACTCATACCAACCAGTCGTATAACCCTTTTGCAGCGGAGTATATCGATCCTACGGCGCCAATGCCTGATGTGCCATTTACAGGCTTTGATGTACCTTACGAGGAGCCAAAGGCGAGTGGACGTGTTACGCCTTCGCACACATCGGTTGTTGAGGAGTGCGAGGAGGTATATACGCTGCAATCATCATCCTCTTTTGTGCCATCCACCATCGAGTATATAGATGAGGAGGAGGTTGCCCAGGAGCAGGAGTTTGACTTTATAGAGTCGGAATCGAAGGTTGAGGTGCGTAGCTTCGGGGAGGCTATGGCACTCCCTGGAGGTTATGCTGTGGCGATGTATGGCGAGAGCCTCGTTGTGGTGCATCTGCGTAGAGCAAAGGAGCGTATCCTCTATGATGATATTTTTGCGTCGCTTGTTGCGGGCGCAGCACCTTCGCAGCGTATGTTCTTCCCCGAGGAGCTTACGCTATCCACCGAGGAGTATCAACTTATGGAGTCGCACGCTACGGAGTTCGCAGCGCTGGGTTTCGAGGTGGAGTATCAGGGCGAGGGACGCATCTCGGTTATGGGACGCCCCGCAATGGTCGATATGTCGATGCCACTGGATGAACTCATTTATGACCTTTTGCAGGGTATTGAGGATGGTCGACTGCCTCTTGAGGAGGAGCAGTCGCGTTTGGCAGAGGTTATGGCACGTCGTGGTAGCCAGAACTATGGCCGAGGTCTGCGTACTACGGATGTGGATGTGTTGCTCAAGCGTCTTGAGACGTGCAAAAATACAAACTTTTCACCTTCGGGAGCCCCTATTATGGCCGAGATAACTATGGCGGAGCTTCAGGCGAGGTTGATGAAAAATTATAGTTAGAAATAAAGAGACTTTTGATATGAGCTATCAGAATCCAATGTCACAAACCCCCGTTGTCAACAACCTTCTTATAGCAAATGTTGTGGCATATCTGGCAACAATGTTGCTGGATACTAATGATATATATGCGCTCTTCGCGCTCTTTCCTGTGGGTAGTCCCTTCTTCGAGTTGTGGCAACCCGTAACCTATATGTTCCTTCACGGCGGCTTCTCGCATCTGTTCTTTAATATGTTTGCGTTGTGGATGTTTGGTCGCGGCTTGGAGATGGAGATGGGTTCGAAGCGCTTTATTATCTATTACTTTACTTGTGGTATCGGTGCGGCCCTCGTGCAGCTCGGTATGGCGAATATTGATATAATGAATATGGCGTCACAGGTTGAGGTTTGGAACTATATGCTCACGCCTACGGTTGGTGCTTCGGGTGCGGTATTTGGTCTATTGTTGGCCTTTGGTATGTTGCATCCAAATGCTACGATTATGCTCCTTATACCACCAATCCCTATGAAGGCCAAGTGGTTTGTGATGATATATGGAGTTATCGAGTTGCTGCTTATCATCTTCCAAGCGCAGGATGGTATCGCTCACTTTGCCCATCTCGGAGGTATGTTCTGGGGTTGGTTGCTGATGCTCTGGTGGCAGCGCCGCGACAGAAATAGAATCTACTACAACTAAAAGAAATACAAACAAACTTAACTTATACTACTATGTCAAACAAGAGTGAGAACTACAGCAACGAACTTTTGGGACGTCCTCGTCGACGTGCCAAGCACTCGTTTATCGGTGTGTTGTTCGTAATAGTGCTTTTAGCGGTGACAATATCCTTCTCCGTAGCACTTATGATTGCCTATCTAACTCCTTATGTCGCCCCATCAACATTTGGGTCGCTCACCATTGTCGGCATCTTCGCACCTATATTATATATGGGTGTGGCTATATGTATGCTATTGTGGTTAGTTGCGTGTCGCTGGCGCATTGCAGGTGTTGTGGCACTACTGCTTATCCCTGGTCTATTCCGTGTTTCGGATTTCTACAACATCGACTTTATGCGTAAGGTTGAGACTCCAATCTCGAGCCGCGCCCTTACGGTGTTGAGCTACAACATTCGTGGTTTCTATGACGATAATCAGCATAATGCCGTAGCACGCTACGTAGACTACTTCTCGCAGATTGAGGATTTGGATGTTGTCTGTCTTCAGGAGTATGCTTGCGAGATGCGCGGTACCGAGCGTATCGACTCACTCTTTGCTGCACGCTTCGATGATAAGTGCTATGTAAATGATGTTACCGAGGCGGGAGATGTTGTGCTTCGCACCTATAGCCGCTATCCTATTATTAAGTCTGGAAATATCTCGGGCGAGGGACGTGGTACGTCGCAGTGGGTGGATATCGTTGTGGCGAAGGATACGTTGCGTATCTTCAACAACCACCTCCACACTATGAACATCTCGGCTAACGATAGCGAGGATATCGCCGAGGGCCGTATCCTTCAGGATGGTGACCGTATGCGTAGCATCGTAAACCGTATTGCAAGTAACTCTACGATACGTGCTTCGTATGTCGACACACTGCGTCAGGTTATCGAGGCTACTCCATACCAGAATATCGTATGTGGTGATTTCAACGATACGCCAATGTCGTATGTCTATGGCGAGTTGATTAAGAACCATAAGGATGCCTTCGTGGAGTGTGGTAGTGGTTATGGCTATACGTTCCGTCCGATGTATGGTACTTTGCGTATCGACTACATCCTCTACACCGATGGTTTGGAGGCTCAGAAATATGAGGTTGACAAGAGTGTTAAGCTCTCGGATCACCTTCCTGTGATGGCAACGATTAAGCCAAGAGCTAAAAAGTAAGCCAAATCGTTTGCAAAATCAAATTATTATTTTTACCTTTGCGCGCTATTATTAACTAATTTAACTTTTGTAACAATGCCAAAAATGAAAACAAATGCCGCTGCAAAGAAGCGTTTTTCTTTCACCGGCACAGGTAAGATCAAGCGTAAGCACGCTTATCACAGT
>JADBON010000244.1:0-2662 GCA_015656305.1 Alistipes sp. | reverse complement strand
TCCACAACCTCCACAGGCTCGACATAGAACGTACGTCCCGTAGCCGACTCATCGTGGATAAAGCCCGCGATTTTACGCTTATTAGCCGCCGAAACGGGGATTACGGCGTGACCATCGCGTATGGATATCATCGCATCGGCATCCACAACTCCCGACGCCTTGGCACGCTGAAGCACCTGCTGCAGGCGCTTCGACACCTGACCTTCGTGCTCGCGGATGGAGCGACGTATTGAGGATAGCTCCTCGGAGGCCGAAGAGCGCACCTCACCCTTATCATCTATAACACGCTCGATAGCACTCTGCAACTGTGGAAATATCTCCACCCTCTCCGTCAATGCTCGAAGACGTGGGTAGCTACCCTCTCTACGCGAAAGGATAAAGCGCACTATGACTGCCGCAGAACGCAGACCACGCAACAGCGTAGCTAACTCTTCGACAGAGAGGTACGAACCCTCGACAGCGACCTTCTCGACAATAGCACGCAGGTCATCCTGCTCGCCAATCTCGGCACCTGGCTCCATAGAGATTACCAGACGCATCTCATCGGCGAGTTGAAGGCGCTCCTCGATTTCGCGGCGTGAGCGTGTGAAGCCCTCGTTGGCCACAATCTCACGTGCCGAGGCCATCGAGCAAAGCTCCATAATCTGCTCGCGGATACGGTCGAAGCCTACCCTTTGTTCAAAATTCGACGGATATATCATAACTGGCTACCTATGGTGCTACTTATGTTACTCATTCTTGTTTGCAGCACGCTTCTCGGCACGCGCAGCCTTCTTTGCGAGCTTCTCGTCATTGCTACCAAAGAGCGAGAAGTGTACGTAGCGTGTAGGGTTAGCCTTCAAATCCTCAAGCAACAAGCCGAGGTTATCGCCAGCCGTAGTGAGCTTGTTGTAAAGCTCCGCATCGTGGAGCAACAAACCAACAGAACCCTCGCCACTCTCCAACGATGCAAGGACATCGTTCAACGACGATACGGTAGTGTTGAGCTTGCTTACGATATCAGCATCTGCCAAGTCACCAGCGAAGGTATCGAGGTTCTGAAGCATAGACTCCACACGCTCGGTATTCTCGGCAAGGAGATTTGTGAACGCACTAAGGTTATCAACTGCTACCCCGATATCATCTGCCGAAGACTTCACGATACCGTCGATAGATGATGACATAGACTCAAGGTTGGCGATGAGTGAGTTGATTGCCGAGCCATTACCCTCAAGCAATGCGTTCACACTCTCAACCGTTGTGTTAAGGCCCTCGATAAGCTCCGCACCCTGGTCTGCCAATGAGCCAATCATATCAGCCTTCACGCGGCCCTTAATCTCGGAATTTGGCTCTATAATCTCCTCCGAATCACCACGATGTAACACAATCTCCACACCACCCATAAGGCCCGCAGCACCAATCTCTGCAATAGAGTTTGCAGGAATCATCTCACGGTATTTGCTCTCAACAGCAATCTCTACCAATACTCTATCACGCTCCAACGTGATGTCGCGAACGTTACCCACTACAACACCACGAAGCTTAACACGTGACGACTCCTGAAGGCCCGAAACATCCTCATAATAGACGTAGTAGATGTCGCTTGTAAGCAATACATTCTGACCACCAAGCCACTTGATACCCCACCAAGCAACTGCAATAACGATAACGGCAAAGATGCCAATCTTAAACTCTTTTCTCAGTTTCATAGTTGATATTTTTTTTATTTTTACTCCTACTTTGTGACGATTGCCCCATCGCGGAACCTAACTACAAAGGCATCCTTGAATATCTTACGCACCTCTTTCAAATCGGCCTGTGCATCTGCCGACGTTGCGTAGCTTCCGAAGCAATACTTATACTTGAACTTTCCTGTTCCCATTACCAAACGTACACGTCCCTTATACTGCTTAAATTGGTAATCGTTGGTATCTACCTCCTTTATGCTCGAGATAAGCTGAATGGTATAACCCTCTGTCATCTCCTGGCTCTCTGCAGGCTGCGCTTCGGTCTTCTCCTCTACCTCATTAGCACTCTCCTCCGCACTCTCCTCCGTTGCAGAGTAGTCGCCATCCAAAGCCTTGAAATAGGTAATAATAGCATCGCTAATAGCATCGGCCATCTCCTGCTTTGCAGCCTTGGTAGCCAGGTAGGCGTAATCGTCGCTATTGGTAAGATATCCCATCTCGACGATAACGCTTGGACACTCACTATAATACAACACAGTATATACCGTACCCGCCTTAACACCCTTATTTACAAGGCCATACTTCGCCATATTTTTACAACACTCCTCGGCAAAGAAGCGGCTATAAGGCTCATTCTCGAGCTGACGTGCAAGAGCCATCATAAAGCCCTGTGAGTTACGGTCGATATCCTCAGGATTGATGAAATCACCCTCATCGGCATAACGCGCACCAACGAGCTTATTCTGATTCATAAGCTTCTCGTTGAGCGTCAGCACCCATACCTCGCAACCCTTAACACGTGTATCCTCGAGTGCGTTAGCGTGAATACCTACGTACAGGTCCGCCATCTTCTTATTCGCGAACTCGGCACGTAGTCTATTATCCATAGACTGCGATTCGTGATACGCCGAGTCGCAACTACGCGTTAGAAAGACATCGAGCGACGACATCTTACGCGCCAACTGCGCCTTAACCTGCTTCGACACCTCAAGCAC
>JADBON010000185.1:0-3536 GCA_015656305.1 Alistipes sp. | reverse complement strand
TGCCTACGTGCGCGTAGTAAACGAGGGTATCGATAAGTATCTGCTCTATGTCGGACATATCATTGAGAATACAGATGATCCTAATAAAGCAGACGAATTGCTCTACTCGGGACACGAATATACGCTGCGTATGGCACATACGCCCAACGAGTTGGACAAAGCTGAGTGTAATATGCAAACACCACTTCACGCAACGCAAGCCACTTACTTCCAATTAGATGATTCCGAAGAATACTTCTGGGACGACATCCAGTCCACTTCCTATGACCATTGCGCGAACCAACTCTATTTCCTTACCTCGAAAATCAAGAATAGTTTAGCACTGAATGCTGGTGGAGCTATAGAGAATTTAGTAGCACCTATTCAATCCGACTGGCTTGTGCTATACGATACATGGAAAGAAATCAATGTATATGCCGAAGCAGTACCTACGGATAATGATGAACTAAAAGATTACAACGCACGTTTGGCTGTAGCCGACACCCTCTTCAAGCAGAAATATACCTACACACGCGGACAGATAGCCAACGCTATCCTCCACGACATGCGACGCATACCTACCGCGGATGACCCTAACCCCAACTACTACGCTCGCTCATTCAACGAACTGGATCCTAATTATTTCCAAACCCATCTCAACTACAATATCATCAAGCACCTGTGCGACAATGATTGGCTGGAGATGCACAAGACCACAACTTTCTTCTTCCTCGGCGCACAAGATACTACTCGCTACTTGGTTTATCCGATAGAAGGAACAGCCGAAGCGAAAATGAGTGATGGTACTTCTGTCGTCCTTAAAGACTGTAAGGAAGAGCGCTACGTGGCTATCAGTTCGATGGATTGGGCATACCATCTCAACGCAACACCTATCCCACACGAGGAGAAAACAGCCCACGAGAGTATGCAATTGCCAACCGTGAAAGTGCTACTCGACAATATCCACAATGTGCAAATACCTATCACCGACCTCTTTACTGATAATGACACGCATATTAAGATTGGTGGCAAGGAATACACCCACGGCGCTACGATTACCATTGACCTGAGCAATTTGCCCTCCTACATGATGTATATGAACATGACTACGGGCAAAACAATGAACGCGCCTACACTCGAAGTAGGCAAGGAATACACCCTCCGCCTACAATACAACGATGCAAGTAATAATGCGCACAATAATGTCACAGGCGATGCCGCTAACGGCATTACCCAGTGCCCTGTGGGCTATGTATTCTTCCACTTGCTGGTAATCCCTAACACCATGGTATGGACACCAGAGGGACACTCCTTCAACGGCTGGGGTAAGAACGAGAACTGGCACGGATGGGTGGACACCAATGGCAACGCCATCATCGATGAAGGTGAGCTTACCGAGGGTTATGTACCTATCAGTGGCTCCGATGTGATCATCCCTAAACTCGACAACTCTGCCCTCTATCCATACATCGTACCAGAAGAGGAACACAACCACTATGAGATGACCATTAACTTCGATGCACACCACTGCCGAAACATCTATTTCCAAGCAGGAGCGCAAATCAATAACCAACACATACTCCACTACGAGAAGGCCTTTGTGGACATGCACGTACCTGCTGCTAAATGGAACTTAATGGCATCACCATTAGAGGAAGTATATTCCGGCGATATATTCATACCACATACCTCCTACGGCATGGTACAGAACCCCGAACCATTTGAGATAGCCGCATGGGAAGGACAACGCGGAAGCGATGCTCCATACGCCTTCTGGCAAGCACACTTCAATAGAACCGTCACTACCCACTATAGTTCAGGTTCTACCACCACCGCACTATCCAGCAATACCGCCGAGTTTGCTCAAACCAACAGTCTCGATGTACTACTCGAACCAGGTACGGGCTTCCAACTACAGGGATATGGTCCTCAAAACAACACCTCTGACTCCCTCATCGTGCGACTACCCAAGAACGATAACCAATACTTCTACTACTCATCTCGTGGAGAGCAGACAGACCGCTATGCCGTTATTCCACGTACCACCAACACAGGCAAACTGGCATACGATAATAGAAGTACTAACGGCGAGAAAACCATCACTCTTCGTGGCGAAGAAGAATCCAAATACTTTGTCTTTGGTAACCCTACGATGGCATACATTGACCTCGTACATTTCATGCAAACCAACACGGCTATCAAAGCCGTTTACCAGATGAGTAGCAACTCATGGTTGGCAAGTACTGAACTCTCTATGTATCACAACGCTGACCGCTATCTGCCCCCTACACGCTCTGTTCTCTTAGAGGTGGCAAACAGTCGCACTACACTGTCACTCACCTTGAAGCCAGAGCACCTTACCCTGTCCAACGCATACCCTATAACAGAAGATGTAGAACAGGTAGCACCACGCCGACGCACACAAGGCATCGATAACAACGACACACACACCATGACCATCTACGCCTTCAACGCCAAGGGCACTGCTCGTGGCATCATAGCATACAACGACTATGCCGACGACGGCTACCTCCAAGGCGAAGATGCACTCTTCCTATCCACAGGTATTGACACCAAGGCTGAGGCATATACACCCATGTCGCCTATCAACCTCTACTCGCTACACAACCGCGTACCGATGATGGTGGACATGCGCGAAAATATCGATACCGTGCCTTTGGCTCTTCTCGTGAGCCCTAACCACCGCAGCGCAAAAATGCAGATGGCGTTCTATTTCTCGCAAGAGTGGAACAAGACTTGTTACCTCTATGATGCACAAACCGATACCAAGACACGTATCATGGACGGACTAGTACTCACCTTGGATATGCCATTTAATCATCAAGCACGCTATTATATCGTAGGGCCAGACCGCACTGCCAACGACGAGAATATCGAGACGGCTATTCCGAATATTCATCCAGACGATATGCACGTTTGGGCATACTCCGAGCAAGCGGGCGAGATGACAGTCTGCTCCAACGATATTATTCAGTCGGTGACCATATACGATATTACGGGTCGTCTCATAGCCCATAAGGCGCTCGACCTGCTTTATAATCAAGTATCGTTACCAGTAGGTCAAGGTGTACACATTGCCGAAGTCACCCTCCGCGACAACTCCAAGCACTACACCCGCGCCATCGTCAAATAATCAGCCGCCGGCTGCCAAATGCTGGCTCCCAGCCGCCGGAAGCCGGCTGCCCCCTAAAAAAAGCCACCTGTCCTCTGACAAGTGGCTTTTCTCAATCAGTATTTTGTTGCACTCTCGGCGTATTCGCCGAGTATCTTCCTTGCCGCGGCAGGGAGTGCGGGGTCCCCGAAAAAGCCTCCTGCTTTTTGGGGTGCTTTTGATTGCCGCGGAATGTTGTCTATGTTGTCTTCTTAATCAACCGCACTCCTTGTTTTTGGTTGGGATAGTTTAGATTTCTGCGAGCCTGCGAGCAAGGAGGTTTTACTCCTTGTTTCCGTATCCATCCGTGTCCATCCGTGCGATCCGTGGGCAGTTATTATCTCCTTGCCGCCCTTACTCGCCCAGTCGCTCCAATTCAACGGTG
>JADBON010000118.1:0-4728 GCA_015656305.1 Alistipes sp. | reverse complement strand
GAGGTCTTTGACCTTCTTATTGTTGACGATGGCTCGCCTGATGGCACTGCGAACCTCGTCCGTGAGGCGCAGGCGCGTTATGGCGAACGTGTGGCGATGATAGAGCGTAGCGGTAAGTTAGGGCTTGGTACGGCATATATCGCGGGCTTTAAGTATGCTTTGGATAAGGGCTACGACCGTATCTTCGAGATGGACTGCGACTTCTCGCATAACCCCGATGACCTGCCTCGCTTGGATGCAATGCTTGAGAGTAAGTCGGTGGCTATCGGCTCGCGCTACTCACGTGGTGTGAATGTTGTGAATTGGCCTATGGGACGTCTACTAATGTCCTACTTCGCATCGAAGTATGTTCGTATCATCACCTGTATGCCTGTGGCGGATGCTACGGCAGGCTTTGTAGGCTATCGCCGTGAGGTGTTGGAGGCTATCGACTTCGACCGTGTTGCGATGAATGGCTATGGCTTCCAGATAGAGATGAAGTATACGGCGTGGCGTCTTGGCTTCTCGATTGGCGAGGTGTCGATTATCTTCATAGACCGCGAGGAGGGAACATCAAAGATGTCATCGGGAATCTTCGGCGAGGCATTCTTCGGCGTGCTGAAACTTCCGTTCAGAGATATTAAACGTAAATAATTGATAGATATATGGATATGAAAGAGGCAGAGTTGGCAACGGCGCGACTCTTGGAGGTTATGGATAGACTCCGTGCGGAGTGCCCTTGGGATAGGGAGCAGACGTTCGATAGCCTACGTAATAATACTATTGAGGAGACCTATGAGTTGGTAGATGCCATTACCGACAAGAATATGGAGGGCATTAAGGAGGAGCTTGGCGACTTGTTACTTCACGTAGTCTTCTACTCGAAGATGGGCGACGAGGCTGGTGCGTTCAACTATGCCGATGTTGCTAATGGCGTGTGCGACAAACTTATCTATCGCCACCCTCACGTCTATGGCGATATCCACGCCGATACACCCGAGGAGGTGAAGCAGAATTGGGAGGCTCTGAAGCTCCGTAAGAAGAAGCGTAAGAGCGGTGCGCTGGGTGGTGTGCCACAGTCACTCCCTGCAATGGTTAAGGCGTTCCGCATCGGTGAGAAGGCTGCTGCAACGGGCTTCGATTGGCAGAAGCGTGAGGATGTATGGGCAAAGGTGCGTGAGGAGCTTATGGAGATAGATGCCGAGATTGAGGCAAAAGACCAGGAGCATCTCACGGACGAAATAGGTGATTTGTTCTTCGCGCTTATCAACGCTTGCCGATTGTATGGCATCGACCCTGAGGGTGCGTTGGAGCGTACAAATAAGAAGTTTATCCGTCGCTTTGGCTATGTGGAGCAGAAGGCCGAGGAGCTTGGCAAGAGCCTTCACGAGATGTCGCTCGAGGAGATGGATATGTATTGGGATGAGTGTAAACAACAGGAAAACAAATAATTAACAAAAAACTATGGCTTTGATTAGAAAGGTTCGTGGCTATATGCCCGAGATTGGTAATGATACGTGGGTAGCGGAGAATGCAACGATTCTTGGTAATGTCAAGATTGGCGAGAACTGCTCGATTTGGTATAATGCAGTGCTTCGTGGCGATGTAAATGCTATTACCATTGGAAACAACTCGAATATTCAGGATGGTGTGGTTATCCATACCCTCTACGATGGTTCGAAGAACCCGTCGCAGACACATATCGGCGACTTTGTATCGGTGGGCCACAACGCGGTTATTCACGGCGCGGTTATCGAGAATGACTGCCTTATCGGTATGGGTGCAACGATTCTTGATAATGCTGTAGTGGGTACGGGATGTATCGTAGCGGCAAACGCTCTCGTGCTTTCGAACCAGAAACTCGAGCCAAACTCTGTATATGCGGGTGTGCCAGCCAAGAAGGTGAAGGATGTAACCCCAGAGCAGCGCGAGGAGATTATCAAGCGCACGGCACGCGACTATCGTGTATATGCCTCTTGGTACGAGGAGTAGAAAATCTTTAAAACAAATAGGGTGAACTGGAAAAATAGCATACTGCCCCACGTTGTCATTGCGTTGGCGTTGAGCCTTGTCATCAACTTTTCGTACCTTCTGGTGCCGATTATTACCGACCAGGGTGCGGGAGAGCGTGTGTATGACGTTGATGAGAGTCAACATAACGAAGGTGTGTTGCATCTCTCGAGAGATATGCACGGATATATCGTCTGCGACTGCGAGATGCGTGATAGTACCTATGTCACAGCGTGGCAGGTAAGGACTATGAAGCTACAGGATGGCGATACGCTGACCTTCACAACTCGCGAGCCTCGAGATATTCCCGAGGGTGTTACGGGTGTGCATCCACGTCTTGATAATGTTGTGATGCGTAACGGCGAGGCCTTCTCGCTCGATATGATTTACGACCGCCCAAGTCGTACGGTGGAGTTCGTGTGGCAGATTGCCTATTATGCACTGTTGTCATTCCTGCTTATTGTCATCTTTGTGGTACTCCGAGAGAGGGCTAAATCTCTTGCCCGCTACTATCTTCAGGTAGTGGTGCTGGCTCTCTTGGTGACGGGTGTTGCGATATATTTCGCTCCGGTTATGTCGTTCAAGGATGGTATGATGCGTATCGTATTCTTCTTCGAAGGCCATCTGCGCGATAACGTATATCTTGTGGTGCTTACCAAGACACTCTTTATGTTGGTCGTTTCGGCGCTCTACTCCTATATATATACCCTTATGCAGCAGCGTCAGATGATGGTCGTGGAGAACGAACGTCTAAAGACCGAGAACCTCTCGACGCGCTACAATATGCTTGTGGGACAGATTAATCCCCATTTCTTCTTTAACTCGCTAAACTCACTTTCGATGCTTGTGCGTGAGAGAGATGAGGAGCGTGCGTTGAAATATATAGAGCAGCTCTCGTACACCTTCCGTTATATCATCCAGAATGGTCAGTCGGAGGAGACAACGCTTAAGGATGAGATGGCCTTCGCCGAGGCATACATATATTTATTTAAGATACGCTATGCCGATAAGCTCTTTTTCGATATCGACATCGACCCGATGTATGATGGTTGGACACTCCCTGCATTGTCGTTGCAACCACTTATTGGTAATGCGGTGAAGCATAATAGCATCACGACAAAGAATCCGCTACACGTAGCTATTCGTGTTAAGGATGGTGTGTTGGAGATTGAAAATCCGAAGCATCCGAAGCTCGATGTGGAGCCATCTACGGGCATAGGTCTTGAGAATCTTCGTAGCAGATGGCAGATTGTTACGGGCCGCGACATAGAGATTATTGATGAGCAGCAGCGCTTTATGGTGCGTTTGCCACTCCAGAAAAAGTAATACGATATGAGAAGAGTTATAATCGTTGAGGATGAGACTGCAGCTGCGGTGAACTTGCGCAGTATGCTTACATCTATAGAGCCAGATATAGAGGTTGTCGATGTATTGGAGTCGGTTGAGGAGTCAATAGGGTGCTTTGCAAAGGGCGTTGAGGCAGATGTGGTCTTTATGGATATCCACCTCGCAGATGGTGAGTCGTTCCGTATCTTCCAGAGTGTCGATGTCAACATCCCGATTATCTTTACGACGGCTTATGATGAGTATGCACTTCAGGCCTTTAAGGTGAATAGTATCGACTATCTCCTTAAGCCATTCAAGGAGGAGGAGCTTCGTCGTGCGCTTGAGAAACTCGACAGACTAACCGCTTCGGAGCGCTCGGCGCAGCAGGATAACCGCGAGAAGATGGTGCGTGAGGTGCAGGGCGAGGCGGTGCAGACTCTGCTTCTACGATATAAGGATAAGCTGATTCCCGTTACGGCCGACGACGTGGCGTTCTTCTACACCTCGGAGGAGCGTGTTACGGTTACTACGCTCAAGGGCGAAACCTATCCTGTGGATAAGACCCTCGAGTCGCTGAGCCAACAGCTATCGTCGGAGCGTTTCTTCCGTGCAAATCGCCAGTTTATCGTCTCACGACGCGCTGTGAAGGATATCGCAGTGTGGTTTGGAAGCCGCTTGGCGCTTAACCTAACGCTCGAAACTCCCGAGAGAATTATCATCTCGAAGGCTCGAGTGCCAGAATTTAAGAGTTGGCTGCAGTCGGTTCACGCCGACTAAATGGCGCTTCAACCACCACAATGGTCGTTTGACCTAAGGGGCAGGAACAAATCGTTGATATGGGTTGTACCTTTGTACTAAGAAAACAGAGGTATAACCCATAAAATTTATAATTATGAAAAAGATTATGTTCTTAGCTCTTATGCTATCGGTGATGGCAGTAGCTTCAGCTTCAGCAAATGATTCAGCTCGTAGACCTTCAGGCGCAATGTTTGGCGTTGGTAATGGCAGAGCTTTCGTAGCAATAAATGTAGGCGGCCCTTCTGGTCATCATCACCACGGAGAGTATCGCGGAGGATGTCCTGGTCACCACGCAGACCATAAGTATCACAAGGGCGAGTGCCGCAGTTGCGAGAAGTATGCAAAGAAGATTCGCGAGTGCAAGAGGTGCAAGGGCAATAAGAGATGTGACAACCACAAGGGTCACGGCGGAAGACCTCACCCAGGCTTCGGTAATCCACACCGCCCAGGTACTCCTCCACCTCCTCCAGCTCCACGTCGTTGGTAGTGAGTAGTTGATAATCAAGAAAAAGTGAGCGGTTTTGCCGTTCACTTTTCGCTTTTTGTACGGTTGACCACCCAATTTTGCCGTTTCACCCCCAAAGTGTAGCGTAATACGAAAAAAAACACTATTTT
>JADBON010000231.1:0-2817 GCA_015656305.1 Alistipes sp. | reverse complement strand
TATGCAGATAGTCTCAATCTACATTGTTAAGTATCTACCACTTGGTGGTGACGCATCCCTTCAGCAGTTGGTTACTTATAGTTGCTCTATGCTCCTTACGCTTATTGCGCTGAACCTATGTCAGCGCTGGGTGGTGCCTTCGGAGCGTAACATAATGAAAAAGATAAGTGGCCTTAACCCAATCGTGACCTTGATGGGTGTTATCATTCTGATTGCGTTGAGCATTGTCGTAAATCCACTGGAGCAGTATATGCCTGCTGATAGACGCATCTTCGATGATAGTGTGTGGACACTCATAACCGTAGTCTTTTTAGCACCTATTTTCGAGGAGATAATCTTCCGTAATCAGCTATATAATATTCTGCGTAGCAACTGCTCGCCGCTTGTTGCAGTATTGTTGTCATCGTTAGTCTTTAGTGCTATACATCTTGAACCAGTGGTGCTTATCTCGGGTGTGGTGTCGGGTATAGTTTTTAGCTATGCCTATCTACGTACAAGGTCCATTTTTGCACCTATCATCCTTCATATGTGTAACAACGCGCTGGCCTATGCTCTTACGATACTCTCTTACAACGAACGTTCGCTGCTGGAGCTTGTCGATAGCGATGCTTACTCGCTGATTATCTACATTATAAGCTCGGTGATAGTCCTTGCAGCAATGACGACAATGACGATAAGAATCAGTCGATTCAAATAACAAAAATAGGGTATCCGCAATTGGATACCCTATTTTTTTTGATTGTTACCAAAGATTAGAGCAAAGCGTCGATCTTAGCCTTGAGCTGCTCCTTATCTGCAGTACCAACGTGCTTGTCAACCTGTGCGCCATCCTTGAAGAAGAGGATAGTAGGAACGTTACGTACACGGTACTGTGCTGCGATCTCATCGCCATCCTCACCTACGTCACACTTGCAGATTACAACCTTACCGTCATACTCCTCAGCAAGCTCGTCGATGATAGGGCTTACCATACGGCAAGGACCACACCAAGTTGCCCAGAAATCAATAACTACAGGCATACCCTTGCCCATTACCTCCTCAAAGTTCTCGTTGTTAAGTTTTAGTGCCATAATTGTAAAAGTTTTATATGTTTATAAAATAGTTGAACTCATTATTAATCAAGAAGTTCATAAATTCTGCGCTTGTCGAAACTCGATATTTCTTCGAGTTTAGTTTCACCTTCACACCCTCCTGATGGTCATAGATGGTAAACTCCAAAACGGTTTTTCCGGGGTTTGCCTGAACCTGCTCCAGGAGCATCTGCGTAAGTGTTGTACACACCTCGTTGATATCCAACTCAATGCGAATTTTCGAGACATTCTCCGCAACTTCGGCAAGGTGCTGCACGGAGTTAATTCTATACTCCAATGCCTCACCCTCCTTGCCATAACGTGGCTGCACTTTGCCTCGGATAAAGAGGAAATTATCCACCTCGATGAAGATTCCAAAACGCTCATAATCTTTGCTATACATCGCAAATTCGTGACGCGTGTTGTAATCCTCGAGGACAAAACGTGCATAGCGGCGACCATCCTTTGTTGTAAGTGGCGTAACAGAGGTTACAGTACCCGCTACCGCAAGCTCCTTACCATTCAAAAGTGTCAACTCATCCAAGTCACCAACCTCCGCCTGACACATTTTCGATAGGATAAAATCGAAGCGGTCGAGAGGGTGTCCCGAAAGATAGAGTCCGATGACCTCCTTCTCCTTATTCAGCATCGAGATATTATTCCAATCCTCTGCCACAGGGACGCGAGGTTGTGGAATATCCGAGCCGCTATCGCTGAACATACCAAAGAGGCTCTGCTGGGCATTGTTCTTATCCGATTGCACTCGCTGACCATAACGTACCAACATATCCATAAATTGTATGCCATTAGGGTCGTCGGCAAAGAATCGTGAACGGTTGAAGTCGATAAGCGAGTCGAAGCCTCCTGCAAGGGCGATACTCTCCAAACACTTACGATTAACAACCGAGAAGTTCACGCGCTCCATAAAGTCGTAGATAGACTTGTATGGTCCATTTGCCAAACGCTCGTTGACAATTGCCTCCGAAGCAGCCTCGCCAACACCCTTGATAGCCGCAAGACCAAAACGGATATCACCACTCTTCGATGTAGAGAACTTAATGTAAGAGGCGTTTACATCGGGACCAAGTACCGAGATACCCATACTCTTACACTCTGACATATACGCCGTTACCTGCTTGATATCGTTAAGGTTACGGCTGAGTACTGTCGCCATATACTCGGAAGGGTAGTGCGCCTTGATATAGGCAGTTTGGTATGCCACCCACGAGTAGCACGTAGCGTGCGACTTATTGAAGGCATAGGATGCAAACTTCTCCCAGTCTGCCCAAATCTTCTCCAATACCTTCTCATCGTGGCCATTTGACTTACCACCCTCGATAAACTTTGGTTTCAGCTCGTCAAGCTTCGACTTAATCTTCTTACCCATCGCCTTACGCAGGGTATCCGACTCGCCTCGCGTGAAGTTACCCAACAGACGCGAGAGCAACATCACCTGCTCCTGATATACGGTAATACCATAGGTATCCTTCAGGTAGCGCTCCATAATCGGGATATCGTAAACGATAGGTTTACGTCCGTGCTTACGGTCGATAAAGTCGGGGATGTAGTCCATAGGACCTGGACGATAGAGCGCATTCATCGCAATAAGGTCCTCGAAGGTCGAAGGCTGCAACTCACGAAGATACTTCTGCATACCTGGCGACTCGAACTGGAATGTACCTATGGTACCACCCGCGCAATATAAGTCGTATGTCTTTTTATCGTCAATCGGAATGTTGTCGATGTC
>JADBON010000239.1:0-2758 GCA_015656305.1 Alistipes sp. | reverse complement strand
GTGCTACGGGTATGATTGGCGACCCATCGGGTAAGTCACAGGAGCGCAACCTCCTCGATGAGGCAACACTCCGCCATAACCAGGAGGCTATTGGCCGTCAGCTTGCAAAGTTGATTGACTTCGACTCTACAGCCGACAACCACGCTATCCTCGTGAACAACTACGACTGGATGAAGGAGTTCTCGTTCCTCGACTTCGCACGCGACATCGGTAAGTGCATCACCGTGAACTATATGATGGCGAAGGATTCGGTGAAGAAGCGCTTCAATGGCGAGGGCGACGGTATGTCATTCACCGAGTTTACATACCAGCTTCTGCAGGGTTACGACTTCTTGCACCTCTACCAGGAGTATGGTTGCAAACTTCAGCTCGGTGGCGCAGATCAGTGGGGTAACATCACCACAGGTACGGAGCTTATCCGCCGTAAGCTCGGTAGCGAGGCGGAGGCATTTGCCATCACCTGCCCTCTTATCACTAAGGCCGACGGTACGAAGTTTGGCAAAACAGAGAGCGGCAACATCTGGCTTGACCCACGCTACACCTCACCATATAAGTTCTACCAGTTCTGGTTGAACGTGAGCGACGAGGATGCAAAGCGCTACATCAAGATTTTCACACTCCTCGACCGCGAGACTATCGAGAAGCTTATCGCCGAGCACGACGAGGCTCCACATATGCGTGCGTTGCAGAAGCGTCTTGCAGAGGAGATTACAACTATGATTCACTCTGCAGAGGAGCTTGAGAAGGCAAAGGCTGCTACAAACATCCTCTTCGGAAATGCTACATCAGAGGCGTTGCGCTCGTTGGATGAGGCAACATTGTTGCAGGTATTCGAGGGTGTGCCACAGTTCACAATCTCTCGCGCAGACCTCGAGAAACCATTTGTGGATATCGTAGCCGAGATTTGCAAGGTATTCCCATCGAAGGGCGAGTGCCGTAAGATGGTACAGGGCGGTGGCGTGCAGCTCAACAAGGAGAAGGTGGCTGATGCGCAGCGTGCTGTGGTAGAGGGCGACCTCATCGCAGGTAAGTACCTCTTGGTGCAGAAGGGCAAGAAGAACTACTTCCTTATCACCGTAGAGTAACGTGGAGAAGTTATATACCATACGCCTTGACGGCATCTACGTTCGTGCGTTCCACGGCTGCTACGATTTGGAGCAGCAGGTGGGTAACCGCTTCCGCGTAGATATCGTGATACGCACTCCGCTGGGGGATCTTCCACAGACGGATGACGTGACACAGGCGGTGAACTATCTCACGGTGTTTGAGATTGTGGAGCGCACTATGCAGCGTACACAGCGCACCATCGAGGCTGCGGCAGCAAACATCATCGAGGCAATACGTGCGGAGTTTGCGCAGATTGTCGAGGTGGAGTGTACGGTAGCGAAGATTGCACCACCGCTTGGAGGTAAAATAGACAAGGTAAGTGTAACATTAATAGGCTAATACAATGGCAGAACAGAGTACAAAACGTGGAGGCTTTGGCGGTAAGCTCGCAGCGATTCTTGCTGCTGCAGGCTCGGCAATTGGCCTCGGTAATATCTGGCGATTCCCATACATCACATCGGAGAATGGTGGCGGAGCCTTCATCCTTATCTACTTGGGATGTATCCTCTTCCTCGGCCTTCCGTTACTCATTGCGGAGTTCGCCGTAGGCCATAACACCAAGAAGAATCCTATCGACGCCTTTGCAACGATTAAGAAGGGTTGGGGATGGCTCGGTGCGATGGGCATCATCTCGGTAACCTTGATTATGGGCTACTACTTCGTAATCTCGGGATGGACACTTAACTACACCATCGCCTCGGCAGCAAATAGCTTCGGCGGTGACTTCGGAGCCTTCTTTACGGAGTTTACAACAGCGACGTGGAAGCCTCTTATCTTCACCTATCTCTTTATCATCGCTAACCACGTGATTATCACAGGTGGTGTGCAGGGTGGTATCGAGAAGGCGTCAAAGATTATGATGCCCGTGTTGTTCGTAATCCTTATCTCGTTGGCCGTATACTCATTGTGGTTGCCAGATGGTCGCGAGGCGTTGGTAAATGTCTTTACGCCTGACTTCTCGAAGGTTACGGGCAAGACATTCCTCGATGCTATGGGACAGGCATTCTTCACCCTCTCGGTGGGTATGGGTGCTATGCTTATCTATGGCTCGTACTTCAAGGATGGAACCAAGATTGCAGGTACGGCAGTCAGCGTAGTGTCGCTCGATACGATTGTGGCACTTATGGCTGCAGTTATCATCTTCTCGGCAGGTGTCGAGAACGAGAGCGGCCCACAGCTTGCCTTTGTGGCGATGCCAAAGGTATTCTCATCTATGCCATTGGGTAACATCTGGGCTACGCTCTTCTTCCTATTGTTGGCCCTTGCGGCGTTGTCGTCGACAATCTCTATGCACGAGGCTGTGACATCCTACTTTGTGGAGAAGCGCGGTATGTCGCGTAAGCAGGGAGCGCGCATCGTAACACTCATAGCACTTCTACTCTCGACCGTAGCATCGTTGTCGCTTGGCGACTGGAGCGAGTATAAGGTTGCGGGGATGAACTTCTTCTCGTTGTTGGATAACTTCACAGCTATTGTGATGTTGCCACTCTTGGGTATCCTAACCTCTATCTTCGTAGGTTGGGTGTGGAAGAAGCAGGATATGAAGGCCGAGCTTACGGCAGAGGGTGGCATCGACAAGGCTACATACCCCGTTATCCGCTTCTTGTTGCGCTACGTATGCCCTGTGTTGGTGAGCGTGGTGTTCATCTTC
>JADBON010000262.1:0-2522 GCA_015656305.1 Alistipes sp. | reverse complement strand
GTTGATGAACCTCTCGAAATTCTCCATCGAGAAGCCACCCTCCTTCGACTGAAAGGCGTAGAACATAATCAGCAACAGAGGCACCACGATGAAGATTGCCATAAAGATAACATACGGCAAACTCCACACACGCCTACGTGCCAAGATTTTCGCGATTCGTTGTCTCATAGGGCTACTTTATCTCCTTGACAGTTATGCTCTTAGGAGCAATCTTAATACCCACCTCATCGAGGTCCTCCCACACATCGTGGGTATCGACATAGATAGCATCACCCTCGTCGGTACGCACCGTAAGGTGATAGCGGTCGCCCTTATAGAGGATAAAGCGAATAGTACCCCACGACACACCGTCATCAGGGTCATCCGTAAGCTCCACAGCCGAGAAGCCAAACTCCACATCGACCTTCGCACCAGGCTCTATGCCCTTCACCTCCTCGCACTCGAACGTCTCGCCGAGAAGCTCCACGTGAGTAGCATCCACCAAGCGTCCCTCGACGTGATTCTCGGTGCGCTCCTTACGCATAACGTGGATATCCGCAGGCTTAATCATCATACCTACCTCGCTACCCACCTCGAAGGCGTTATAGTCCTGAATCATAATCTCATAGCCATCAGGAGTCTCGACAAACATCTCGTAGTGTACGCCCTTAAACGTACAACTCTTAACCTTGCCCGAGAACATTGCAGCCTCGGCATTACGGATGATATATACATCCTCTGGGCGGATAACCACATCCACCTCCACATTCTCGCCGAAGCCCTCGTCGATACACTCGAACTCCTTATCCATAAACTTCACCAAGCGGTCGCGCACCATCACAGCATTGAGGATGTTGCTCTCACCAATGAAGTCCGCAACAAAGGCATTGCAAGGCTCGTTGTAGATATCCGTAGGCGAGCCAATCTGCTGAATCTTACCCTCGTTCATCACAACGATAGTATCCGAGAGTGTCAACGCCTCCTCCTGGTCGTGGGTTACGTATACGAACGTGATGCCCAACGTGCGGTGCATCTCCTTAAGCTCCATCTGCATATCCTTACGCATCTTGAGGTCGAGAGCCGCCAAAGGCTCATCCAGAAGCAACACCTGTGGGCGGTTTACGATAGCACGTGCTATTGCCACACGCTGCTGCTGACCACCCGAAAGGGACTGCACATCGCGATGCTCATAGTCGGTCATACCCACCATCTTCAGCGCTCGCTTCACACGCTGCTCAATCTCCTTCTTATCGACCTTCTGCAACTTTAGGCCGAAGGCGATATTATCGTAGACGTTGTAATTTGGGAATAGCGCATAGCGCTGGAATACGGTATTCACAGGACGAAGATGTGGTGGCACACCCGTCATCCTCTCACCACCAATAAGAATCTCGCCCGATGAGGCAGAATTGAATCCTGCAAGCAAACGCAGAAGCGTGGTCTTACCACAACCCGAAGGTCCGAGAATCGTGAGAAACTCACCCTTACGTACTTTCAAACTAACATCGTCAAGAACCACTTTGTCGGGGAAAGACTTTGTGATATTCGCAATCTCGATGATGTAATCAGAGTTCACCATTAAGCAAAAAGTGTATTAGTAGTTATCTTAAAAATTATTATCGCAATGCCTGTTACGCTACCCCTACGAGGGCATAACGGGAATATACGCGACAAATATAGTAAAAATTACAATAAATTTCGTATATTTGTGGATATAAATTTACAATTTATAAGATATATTATGAAACTCCGAAACATACACCTTTCGTTAGCATCGCTACTTCTCATTTTCGCGACCTGTTGTACCACCCTCGAAGCACCCTCTTCGGGCATCTCGAAGGAGCTTGCCGCAGAGCGTCGAGCGACTATCTCCAACGTAGAATACGACCTCGATTTCCGCATCCCATACTCTCAGGATGAGCGAGTTACAGGCGAACTGACGTTGCGTTTCCACCTGAAGTACCTCTGTGCCGTAACTCTCGATATCCGCGATGTGGAGCTTACCTCCGCGACTATCCTTCTAAACGGCCAACCTGCCGACTACACCCTTACGGCGGAGCATATCACCCTCTCGCCAAAATCTTTGCGCGAGGGCGAGAATACCCTTCACCTCGGCTTCATCTCCTCCAACCAGTCGCTCAACCGCAACGAGGAGTACCTCTACACGCTCCTTGTTCCTGACCGCGCACGCACCCTCTTCCCCTGCTTCGACCAGCCAGATATGAAGGCTACATACCGTCTTTCGCTTCTCCTTCCCGAGGAGTGGACAGCGGTGTCAAACACCCCTATCACCGCCTACCACGAGGGCGACGAGGGCTACAAAACCATAGACTTTGCCCCCACCGAGCCACTCTCAACATACCTCTTCTCGTTCGTTGCAGGCAAACTACAAAGTGCCACCTATGATGATGGTACTCACCGCTTTACGGCCTACCACCGCGAGACTGACCCCAAGCGCATCGCGCAACTCGACACTATATTTAAGGAGATAAAATACTCGCTCGAATGGCTCGAGGAGTACACCGCCCTCGACTACCCCTTTG
>JADBON010000270.1:0-2438 GCA_015656305.1 Alistipes sp. | reverse complement strand
TATCTGCTTGAACATTCCAAAACCGAGCAAATGGCGACTCATACGTATCACGCCACGGCCCTCGCGGAAGAAGTCCGTAGCCTCGCAGCGCTGAAGCGGGAAGATATCATCATTAAAGTAGAGATACTCCTGGTCAAGGTCTTTGATGTTATGAAGGTGCATCTCAATAGGGTTGCAGTTGAAGGTTGGGAGTAGCTCGTGAGGGATGATATCCTCGTGAAGCACGATGTTCACCTCCTCGCGGTTTACCCACGCTGGCACCTGCGACTCTCCCGACACCACAAGGTGTACCTTGCGTATGAAGGGCATATTCTTCGCGATACCGCGGAATAGGTACTTCAGCGTACCCCAATCACGAAAGCGCTTCTCAAGGATTGGCGTATTGGTATACTCCTCGTATGACTTCTGCCATACGGGGTCAAGACCATCTACGTAGGTGATAACAATATCCATATATGTTGCTTCTAAGTTGTTTTATTTCAATGTCGTAGTGCCAAACTTCTTGGCTTGCTTCTCAGGCGTATGGCGCCATCTGTTGTGCGACCACATCCACAACTCGGGGCTACGGCGTATCATTGCCTCCAGTTTCTCGGCGTAGCGACGTGTGATAACGCCCTCCTCCACCTGCTCCTTGCCATCGTATATCTCCACGAAGCGTATGCGGTAGCGGCCATACTCAATGCGCTCCGAGTCAACGAAATAGACAGGCAACCCGAACTTCATCGCTATGCGCTCGCCACCCTCCACGAAGAGTGTCTTCTGGTTTAGAAAATCTATCCACTTGCTATCGGCACGCATCAGTGGGCTTTGGTCGGAGATTAGTCCGAGTACCGCAGCCTCTCCATTTTTGCGCTTTGTGACATAGCGGCGCACGGTATTTTTCATTGGCACAATCTCTACGTTTGGCGAGAGCCTACTGCGCATACGACGATAGAAATGTTCGAAAACCTCGCTGCGTAGGGGGTGATATACCGCCAGAAACGAACCCTCCTTATCTACTCTGCCCCACATAGGGTAGTACTCCCAACTACCGAAGTGCGTTGCCATAGCAACCCAATCTTGCCCCTTATTGCGTGAGATATGCCCCTCGAGGTCTACCCACTCCACCACATCGTCATACTGCTTTTTATCGGATGCCGCAAGACTGATGGTGGTTACAATAGCCTCGGCAAGGGTGTTGTACGAGGCACGCAAAATCTCAGCGCGCTCCTTCTCGCTTTTTTCTGGGAATGAATTAGTTAGATTTTTGATAATCATTGCCTTGCGGTAGCCTATAAGGCGCAATATGGCAACGATAAATGGGCGAAGAATGCCGAAACGGAACCAACGGGGCATACATCCAATAAGGTAGCTTACGCCCCATAAAACCTCAAGCGCCACGCGCTTATACCAAACAAGGTCGCTATGTATGTTCTCTTTTGTGCCCATTCTCTGAACGAGGCTTATTCACGTTTCGTTAATAATCAGTGGTGTAGCTATGCGAAAATTACACCTTCATCATCTTACAAAGGTATAAAAAATATATGCAACCTCCAAATGTCACCCAATTTTCGTCATAATAAAGCGGCGAGAGGGTTGCTTTTTGTGGAATGTTTACTAATTTTGCGACATATTATTTCTCGGAGATGAAACAGAACTCTACATTACACAGATTACTTCTTGTGCTACTTTCGGTAGTGCTACTTAGCATAGGCTGGCTTGGCGGTACGGGCTTAACGCTCCTTGTTGCCCTTGTGCCATTGTTGATTATCAGCGAAAACCTCTCGGATTCAACGCGCGACTGGTGGCGAATGTGTGGCTGGGGTGCGATGACATTCCTACTCTGGAGTGCCGCAACGATATGGTGGGTGTGGATTGCAACGCCTATTGGCCCTATCACAGCGGGCATCGTAGGCACGTTCTACAACCTCTGCGCCTTGATGACCTATCATTACGTTTCGAAGCGCGCACACCGTGCTTTGGCATATACACTCCTTGTAACTATTTGGTTAGCAACGGAGTGGGCCTATAACTCGGCCGACGTGATGACCTTCCCGTGGTTGTTGCTTGGCCACGGCTTCTCGGGCGATGTGTGGGCAGTGCAGTGGTATGAGTACACGGGTATCTTTGGCGGTACACTTTGGGTATTGGTTTCCAACATCGCGATATTCGAGATTCTACGCACACGAACTACGGCAGCGAAGGTGCGAGCTGCGATTGTTGTAATTGCGCCTATTGCTGTATCTCTCATACTGTTAATGAGTTATACTCCTTCGGAGCGTACTACGCAGATAAGCGTTGTGCAGCCTAACGTGCCTTGCTACGAAGATGAGCGTTTCGAGGCTGGTAAGTTTGATCCTACGGAGGATGTCGCAGAGCTTCTTGCGCAGGTGCCTGCAAGCTCTACCTTTGTTCTGATGCCAGAGTCGGCACTTGCCTATCTGCCACGTTTTGGAGGC
>JADBON010000013.1:0-13689 GCA_015656305.1 Alistipes sp. | reverse complement strand
TGGATTAGATGTGTAGATGTAATCACCAAGGCTGATAGCACTCTGCAACGACAAGCCCCACGCAATAGGAATGCTCAAGCCAAGCTCAACACCCATATATCGCTTGTCGATGCCCGACATTGCAAAGTTCGTGAACGAATTCTGCGTATCGTCATAGAACGAGATAACCTTCGAAAGGTCGTGCATCTGGGTGTAGTATGCCGAGAGTCGCGCACGAATCCAAGGAGTGCGGAGGTTATATGTGAAGTCCGCACCGTAAATCTTCTCGGCATCCAAACCTGGAGTAATCTGATTACGTGTACGTGCCGATACGAAGGCGTTGTTGAACATCGGAGCGTTCTGCATAGCAGTTGCATTAAGCTCAATAGAGTGAGCGCCAGAGAACTGATACGAGAAGTTTGCCTTTACCTTATATGTAAAGTTGTTAATCTTCTCCGAATCGCCGAGCGATGTCAAACCTCTGTTGTCACCAGCATTAACATTCTGGAAGAGACCCTTCTCCCAAAGTCCCTCACGCCAGATAGATGACAAGCCTGCCTCGGCACCAATGTTTGCAGAGAAGCCTCCTGCCGACACCTCATACATAGCCCAAAGCTGACCCTGACGCACGTGAGCGTAGTAGTCGTATCCATACTTATCACCCTCCTTTGCTGCCTGTGCGTGACCATACTCGCGGTAGTATGCCATATTGTTCTGATAAGCCTCGACGTTGCTACCAAAGTCACGCTCCGCGAACTTATCAACATCCAACCAATAGTCGCCACCAAGCAAATCCTTAACCTCGCTGTAATACTCTGTGCGGTTTACGCGAGCGCGGATACCAGCTGTGAGCTTCGAGCCGCCACGGAAAATGTGACCGAGCTGCGCTGCAAAGTTGTAGTCAATCTGGTCTGTGTGACGCTCCTCAATCATAGCAACCGAACGGTGGCCCTCGCCATAAGTAGCATCAACATTACCCATCTTATTATCCTGAATAAGACCATCGAAGTCGATATAACCGTTCCAATTCTGAGCATACTCAACAAGTTTCATACGATCAGTCTCGAGGTCTGTATCGGTAAATGGAAGCGTCATATCGTTCGCCTCAGCAAAGTTGTTAAGTATCAAACGACGCTCCAAACGATCACCATAGTATGATGGTAATCGGCGGTAGTAGTCAGGACGTGGGTCCTCACCCTTATACCAAGTAAGTGCCGAGTAGCCATTGAAACCAAAACGTACAGAGGTTGCCACAGATAGGTTTGTACGCTCCGAAATCTGCCAGTTGTAGTTCAACATCGCAATAGGCTCGTGCATACGGCGAACACGTGAGTTACGCTCCTCGCCATTCTGAAGACCTACGTTAGGGTTGTAGTAGTTATCACCCCAAAGGTCATAAGCCTCCTGTGTCGAAGCCTGCTGCGCTCCACGTGTTGTAGGCGCACCAAGGATAGTTGCCGAGAGTCGGTGACGTGAGTTAAAGACCTTCTCTGCCGAAGCGAAGTAGCCATAAGCGTTGTAGTAAACGCCATTTACATAGCCATTACCACCCTGACGTGTAGATACCGAGAAACCATACGACCAGCCATTATCCAACATACCCGAAGCGTAGCTTACCATAACACGGAAGCGGTAGAGCTGTGTAGAGTTTACAACACTTGCGCGGAAGCCCTTGCGAAGCTGCGAAGCACGAGCGTTGATATTCGTTGTACCTGCAACACCACCCAAGCCGTAGTCCGACATCTGCAAGCCTGATGTAATCTCCTGATTACGTGTAGCATCATTCAAACCACTCCACAACGACCAAGGGCCATAGCTTGTAAGAGCATCGTTGAAGCGGATACCATTGAGGTAGACATCCTGATACTGCGAATCGTAACCACGAACATTGAAACGCATCTCCGAGAAGCGATACGAAGCGATGTTGTTGAACAAATCCTTCGATGCTGACAACGTAGCAGGCATAGCCTGTGAGTCGCCAGCGCTCTCTGCATCGGTATCCAACTCCGAGAATGCAGAGTCGTCGATGGTTACCATCGCAGCTGGCACCATAACAACATTCTGCATATCATACACCAACTCCTTAACACGTACCATAACCTCCAAATCCTCGAACTCAACAGCCTCGAAACGGAGCAAGTACTGACCAGATGTCAAGCCCTCGATAAGGAACTCACCATTCTGGTTTGTAGTGGTGTTTACCGAAACGCCATCGACATAAATCGCGACGTTGTTGATAGGCTCACGATCTTCACGTGATACCACCGTACCCTTCACACCTCCCGACTGAGCAAACACGCTCACCGATAGGAGGATAGAAAAGATTGTTAATAAAAGTTTCCTCATAATTTATCTATTAAATATTACTTTCCAATGTAGATATATACAGGGAAGTGGTCGCTAAAACCATTCTGGAAGTTGTTAGTCACGAACGTACGCAATGGATAACCCTTGTACTGTCCCTCCTGCTGAAGCATATATGGACGAGTAAAGATATTACCATAATACTTATCGCCCTTGATGATACGTAACGTTCCTGGCTCGGCATTCACGAGGTTCTCCGTAACGCAGATGTTATCAAACAAGTTCCAAGCATCCTGATATGCCAATGTTCCAAGACCCGCACGCAACATCTGGAAGTATGGGTTGAAGAAGTCACCCTGCTCCAACTCCTTAACCTTACCCTTTGCGCCCATCACCTTCACGATGCTGGCATCCGTAGCGTCATCATTAAGGTCACCCATAACAATCACCTTTGTAGCAGGATTCTCCTTTAGCAGCGAGTCCTTAATCTCACGAATCTGCTTAGCGCAAGCATCACGCTTAAACTGCGACGCCTCCTTACCACCAAGACGCGATGGCCAGTGCGACACAAGGAAGTAGAATGGCTCACCCTCTATAGTACCCCACATCACAACAAAGTCACGAGTGCGGAAGTTTGGAAGCTCTGGGACATTGAGTTTTATATTATCCGAACCCTCGAGTTTGAAGACATCGGCACGATACAAAAATGCCACATCCACACCACGAGCGTCTGGCGAGTCGTAGTGACAAATGCGATAATTCGCACCCTTCAACTTTGGCTGTGCGATAAGGTCCTCCAATACAGTGCGGTTCTCAATCTCCGACACACCAATCACCACAGGATAATCCTTGTTGATAGCAGCAATGTCGAACAACACACGCTCCATATTCGAGAGTTTCTTCTGATACTTAATCTCGTTCCACTTCTTGATGCCCTCTGGGGTAAACTCCTCATCGTGAGTCTCGGGGTCATCATAGATGTCGAACAAGTTCTCTAAGTTGTAGAAGACAACTTTATATGGCTTCTGCTGCGCCCACACTGTGGCAACGGCAAACAGCGCCATACATAGCAACAATAGGTTTCTTTTCATTGTCGTACTATAATTAATTTAATTTATTCCTTAGTTTTCGAGTTAATTAATACCCCACTCCGAAGCCACCTTCACGCTCTTTACCTGCTGCTCGATAGCATCATCAAGCATTGGGAAGAAGGTGAAGCCTGTTATCTCCTCAAGTTCCGCCACTGTCATACAGTCCGCAGAGGTGATAGAGGTATCATTTCCAGTATCTGCGTGCTCCATCCAGAATACTATCGCGCGGAGCTGCGATGCATCGGTAATCTCATCAATACGCTTTCCTGTGTTACCCTTCTTCGTGCGCAACAACGCCTTATAGTAGTAGGTTGGCGTAGGACATACGTTACCTGACTTATCTGTTGTCGAGCTTTTTATCGACGAGTGGTGCGCGCCCTCGAAATATGCACCCGTAACTACGTAGAGCGTATCCGAACATATCATATTACGCACCTTACCCTCCAACGCGCCCCACTTCTTCTGGTTGAAATTCGCGTGCTGTGGAGTCATATTCGTAGCGTAGAAGGTCTGATCCATCATCTCCTGCGAGCACTTACGGTCAGCGGCAGGAAGTTGATGACCACGGTCATATCTACCCACATATGAGCCAATGCCAAGATTTGCTTGTACTGATGTGCTAACCTTAGGATCGTAGTCAAACGAGCTGTAATCACGATTACCACTTCCCGAAGTATATGCCGAATGGAGTGGATAGGCCACCCACAACGCCGCCCTAACATCTGGGTCGAAACAATAGGTATAGTTGCGGGCGTTACTCTTCACTCCCATCTTTCCGTAGTGAGTATTGTAGATATAGTCATCCTCATTTTTGCAAACTGGCAACTCCGCCCACTCACGCTCAAACGACAACGTGGTATCGTAGCCAAGTTGAGTGAACTGCAACTCGAAGAGGTTGCCATCCGAGAACTCCACCACGACATTTGCCACACGCGCAGCTCCCGTATCGTTCTTCATAAAGTAGATGTAGATGACCTTGTCGTTCGCCGCCATCACACCCTCGACGTTAACACCTTTAGAGAAGTATGCCCAATCACCATCCGACGCGATGGCAATTTTGTAAGATATACCCTGTTCTGCTTGTAGCACCACAGCGCAGTTCTCACTTCTTCCATCCACCTCGGTTTTCGACAATGAAGCGAAACTCTCTATTACTTTCTCCACAACTACATCACATCCCACAAGTGCAACCGAGAATAATGCGATGCACCACATTACGATTTTATCATACACAAATTTCTGCATATAATTTTTAGTTCTAATATCTCTTTTTTTTAGATTTATCCCTCGCCCACTCGGGTGAGTTGCCCCACCCGAGTCCTCGGCGAAAGATGATTCGATTTATTACTCTGCGTAAGTTACAGTCAAACTATTCATTCTTACCTGACCACCTGTAAGAGATGCTACGGTGTAAGAAGTTACAGCTGTAGAGAACTTCACAGTTACGATGCTACCATCAACAGTTACATCATCAGTCGATGGCATAGAGTCTACCAACGCAGTGGCATAAGATGCGCTGTTGCAAGCGAACTTAATCATAGACATTGCGTGGTCGCACTCAACGATAATCTGCGAGCCCTTGTAGAAACGTGCTGGAGCAGAGTAGTTACCAACGTCGGTTGTAGAGGCACTCTTATTATTTGTCAATGTGATGCCGTTAGCCTGCCATACCTGCTGGTTTGCATCGTATGAAATACGATTGTTAATATCTGCGAATGACAAAGTAGCCTCGTTTGCTGGCTGCTCCTGCTCTGGTGCAGACTCGTGAGAAACATAAACACCATTACCCATCTGTGGAGCATCGTTGTATGAGGTACGCACACCGCGGATAGTAAGAGTGTCGCCCTCCTTCAAACCGAGCGATGTGAAGACCTTATTACCACTCTCGTCGTAGATACCATAAACGTATACCGTACCAGTAGCATCCTTAAGGTCGAAATTACCATAGTTGGTGTTTGCTACGTTCATAATCACACCCGTAAGCTCATAGATAGTGTTATCCTCAGCAGCAGCCAAGAACTCTGCTACGGTAGCCACAACAACATCGCCAGGTGTTGGCTCTGGCTCTGGTTCTGGCTCTGGAGTAGGATTCTCACCACCACCCTCACCTGGGTTAAGAGGCTCGTCAGTAAGCTTAACACCACATACGATAGCACGTGCAGAGGCCATTGTAGAGTCAGCAGTTGTAAGGGCAAAATTAGCATCAGTAGAGAACTCAATCTTCGATGTTGCAGTCAAGCCCTCGAGCTTAATTGAGTAGTGGTCGCTATCGGCAAATGCAAGAGCTGTGTATGGAGGGTTGCCTGTTACGCCATCGTGTGAAGCAAGCTTCTGTGACTGTGTAGCACCGCCATCAACACGGTAGTAAAGCGTTACATCGCCACCCTTCCAGCCCTGTGCATAGAAGTTGAGGTACTTTGTACCCTCTACGCTCAAAACGCCAGATGTGAACTTACCAGCCTGCTTTGACTTACCCAACTTGAAGCCAGTAACAGTCTCGCTGCCAATTTTAGTATCACCAAGAGAGTAAGCAGCATTTGTAGAGTCATCAGCAGCACATACGAATGCTGAATCAGACTCATAGATGCCATTAGCAGGAACGTTAGGCTGGTCATTGCCACCCTCGTTACCACCTTCATCACCACCCTCGTTGCCACCACCTGGGTTCTCTGTGCCATTAGCAAGGTCAATCTCCTGACCACCCTCACCAACGTTCAAAGTAACGTCGTCAAGACGGTATGCGCTCTCGGCAGTTGCAGAGAACTTGATATAGAGTGCTGCAGGAACCTCCTTCAATGTGAAGTTTGCAGTAGCAACATTCCAGCGGCCCTCAGCAGTACCAGCAAATGTATACTCAACAGATGTCCACTTCTGACCATCAGCCGAAAGCGATACGATAAACTCCGATGGAGTGAACTTGCTACCAAGTGACTGTGAATACTTCTCAGTACCGAATGTCAAAACAAGGTTCTTGTGTGAAGACTCCAAAGCAAGATTCTGAATGGTAAAGTGGTTCTCAACCTTACCGAAGAAGATGTTATTCAAACCTGAACCAGCGTAGTCAGAGTAAGTGCCATCCGAGTTAGAGTTGTTACGAACTGTAGTGTTGTGACCGTCGTATGATACGTTCTCGGCAGCAACACCAGCAGCATTCTTCATCTCTGGGAAGTCGGTTACATATGGCCAATAGTTACCATCCTTAACAGCAGCCTTACCATCGAAGTTCTCGAAGTAGAGAGCATCCGTTGTAGGAGGAGTTGGAGGCTCTGGCTCCTGAATATTCTCAAGGTCGATAGTCTGACCACCGTTACCAATATAGAACTTAACATCGTCGAGGCGGTACACAGATGCTACCTTTGCCTCAAACTTGACGTATAGCTTCTCGGTTGCAGCAGCAAGTGTGAAGTTTGCAGTAGCCACGTTCCAGCGACCAGGCTCTGTACCTGCGTATGTGTACTCTACTGGCGCCCACTTCTCACCATCCTTCGAGATGTAGAGAAGGAACTCCTCTGGCTTAAATGTGCTATCGCCATCCTGAGTATACTTCTCCGAGCCGAATGTAACCTTGAAGTTTACACCCTCCAATGGAGCGATATCATTAATCTGGAAGTAAGCACCACCACCGAAGAAGATATTGTTAGAGCCTGAACCAGCATAGTCAGAGTAAGAACTGTTAGATGTAGAGTTAGCACGAACAGATACACCCGAACCGCTATAAGTTACATTTGCAGCAGCATCACCCTCTGGGTTAGCGAACTCTGGGAACTGGTCGATATAAGGCCAAGACGAGCCTGAACCATAGGTCTTTGTAGCCTCCTTACCGTCGAAGTTATCGCTATAAAGCAACTCTTCCTCTACGGTCTGGTTCTGGTCAGCAGACTGGTTTACAGTGAGTTTCTTTGTCTCCCACACACCATACTTATAGTGGAGTGCCTGGACCTTAATAACTGCGCTACGAATAGCACCAGTATTGTTCATAGATACAGCAACGGTAATCTGACCATTTTTGCTGCCTGCCTGGGGAGTTACAGTCACCCAATCAGCGTCATTCTCCACCTTCCAATCAGAGTTGGCGGTAATGTTCACTGTCTGGTCACCCTCCTCGTTCGTAAAGTTCAAGGTAGATACCGACAACTCAACCGTAGGGTTATCGACAATCTCCTCGCCCTTATCCTCGCAAGCTACGAAGCCCAAAGCAGAGCCAAGGACCAAAGCTACGGCGAAGATCGACTTAAAAAGTTTGTTTGCCATAAGTTTAAATTATTAGTTGATGAATACAAAAAGTTTTATTCATAATTTTACATCAACACAATATCTCTTAATAAGAGATAATGTGTATCGCACAAATGTACAACATATTTTAGAAATATTAAAATTTTTTATTAAAAAAGGTGCAATAATATATTGATAAGAGTCTAACATCACCCAACACTTGCATTTCTCAACACAAAATCGTATATTTGCAAGATATAAAGATTACCATTAATTATGGGTGTAGACAGAAATTTACGAAATATCGAGAGCGACAAGGAGTTCGAGGGCCGCATCCGTCCACAAGCATTGGAGAACTTTGCGGGCCAGGATAAGATTGTCGCCAACCTAAAGATATTTATCAAGGCGGCTCTTATGCGTGGCGACTCTCTCGACCACGTGTTACTTCACGGACCTCCAGGACTTGGTAAGACCACGCTGGCAAATATCATCGCCAACGAGATGGGCGCACAACTAAAGGTCACCTCTGGTCCTGTGTTGGATAAACCTGGCGACTTGGCAGGCTTGCTTACGAACCTTAACCCTGGCGATGTGCTATTCATTGACGAGATACACCGTCTCAGTCCTATTGTTGAGGAGTATCTCTACTCGGCGATGGAGGATTACAAAATCGACATCGTCTTGGACAAGGGTCCTGCGGCTCGTTCGATACAGATTGAGTTGGCTCCATTTACACTTGTTGGTGCTACGACACGCAGTGGTTTGCTCACCTCTCCACTCCGTGCACGTTTCGGAATCACTTGCCACTTGGAGTATTACGATGCTCCCGTGTTGGCGGGAATCGTGAAGCGCTCGGCATCTATCCTCGATATCTCGATTGACGACAGTGCGGCGCTCGAGATAGCACTCCGCTCGCGTGGCACTCCACGTATCGCCAATGCACTACTACGTCGCGTGCGTGACTTTGCAATGGTAGAGGGCGAGGGACATATCGACGTAGATATCACGCGCATAGCCCTCACGGCTCTCAACATCGACGCTCGTGGCCTTGACCAGATGGACAACAAGATTTTGGCAACGATAATCGAGAAGTTCAACGGTGGTCCTGTGGGCCTTAATACCATCGCTACAGCAGTTGGCGAGGAGGCGGGAACTGTGGAGGAGGTATACGAGCCATTCCTAATTAAGGAGGGATTCCTAAAGCGTACACCACGCGGTCGCGAGGCTACCGAGTTAGCGTACAAACATCTCGGTTATGCCTATGGCAATGGCGACGACCAGACGCTATTCTAAATCGTTGATACACAAACAAATTAAGGAGTTTAAGGAAAGTAATCCTTAAGCTCCTTTTTCTTACTTAAACATAAAGAAAAATGCCACCTTCGGGATACCCCAATGGTGGCATTTTCTATTAGGGTAAAGGTCTACTCTACCCTACAATCTTAACTTATGCAATTGCAGTTGAGATAAGGAATGTTGCTGCAACACCCAAGATAGCATAAAGCTCTGGGAACGCTGCAAGGATAAGAGTCTTACCCATAACGTCGTTACCGTTACCGATAGCTGTGATACCGTTAGCACAAACCTTTGCCTGGAACAATGCAGATGACAAACATACGATAGCCATCAAAAGACCAGCACCGAAGATACCTACTGCAGTAAGCATAGACATCTGAGCAGAGATAAGACCGCTAACCATAAAGTAACCTACGAAACCGTAGAGACCCTGTGAACCAGGAAGCGCAGAAAGAATCATATAGCTACCAAAAGCACCACCATTCTTCTTCAACGCACCTACTGATGCCATACCGCAACGTGCAGTTGCAACTGCTGAAGCCAAACCTGATACACCGACCATAAGGACAACGCCCAAATAAGCCAAAATTAATGCTGAATTCATAATTGTTTAAAGTTTTAAATTGTTAATTATTATTTGTTTACTTATTCATTTTACGCACAGGATCGAAGGTACGCTGTCCCATCTCGAAACCTGCATTTTTATAAAACTCAACAAAAGTCAAACGCATAGGATGTACGAATGACGAAATTGCTGACATAAAGAGATTGATACCGTGGCCAATAAGCAGAATGATAGAGGCTGCAATAACTGGTACGATATATCCGTACCAAGGTGTTCCAGGAGCCATATCACTAATACCCGAAAGACCTGTTGCAAGTGAGTTAAAAACCTGTGCCAACACACCACCCGACAAACCGATAGCGAACAATCGGATGTAGCTCAACACATCGCTCAACAAACCAGTGATATTGTTATACGCATCCCACAAACCTGCACCAATATTGATAAGCGGATTACGCTTAACATTATTAAGAACAATCATAAGGAATGCACCAATACCAAGCAACACCTTGAAAATCAGCGATGAAGCATCAAATCCAGGGATACCAAGACCAAACATTGGAAGACCAAGTGCCAACGAACCCGAGAGAAGGATGATAAACCAACCCAAGAGTCCGAATGTTGAGGTAAAACCAAAGAGTTTAGTTCGCATATAGATATTGATAGCCATACCCACCAAAATCTGGAATACACCGATAGCCAACGATATTGAGAAGAACTGTGTCTGGAAATCGAGGAATGGCGTAGGCTCACCAGCCTCATAACCAAGCAACGTTGGGATGCTCACGCCGAACAACGAGCCAGTGTAGAGACCAAATAGTATTGTTGCCGTAGCACAAACTATCGATAACCACGCTGCCTGACGAAGTCCCTGACCACCCTTCTTCAACAATATCAAGCCCACGGTAAGCATCACCGCGCCATAACCTGCATCGTTAAGACAGATGGCGAAGAATAGCATATAGAATACGCCGAAAATTGCTGTAAGGTCCAATGTTCCATACTTTGGCAATGCGTACATCGCACCGATAAGCTCGAATAGACGTGCAAAACGGTTATTCTTGAGCTTTACAGGAGCCTCATCATCTATCGTAGCATCACGACGCTCGTAGATAAGGTTTGGATACTCGTTCAAGAGCGCATCAACCTTTGCAGATGTCTCTGCCTCGGCCCAACCCTCAAGAATCATCAAGTGACCATCAGCCTCACGCTGCGCCATAGCACCAACCTTAAGGCCCTGAAGCTGCTCCTTAAGCACTCCACACTCCGCAACAATCATCTCGCGTGATGCCGCAGCGCGTGAGAACACCTCATTAAGAGCCTTATCCTCAGCCTCAAGACGTTTAATCTCAGCACGCATAGCCTCGCTATCCATCGCTGGGAGGCGCACCTCCTGACCATCAACAGCTACATTTACTGCCTCGGTTGTGATAGCTGCGAAATATACGAACGACTGTGTACGGCCTACCTCCGAGAATGTTACACCCTCGATAGGCTCTGCAACAAGCTTCTCGAATACCGCAGGCTGCGCAACAAAGAAGCGAATGTTTACACCCTGAGCCGCAAGACGCTCAACATCCTCCATAGAGAATCGTCCCCAAGGTGCAACCTCCTCGGCCTGCTTCTCAAGGCGAGCAATCTCCTGATGGATACGCTGACGCTCCGCACGTGCAGCATCGAAGCACTCATAAGCCTCCTCGCCAGTGGCATAAATCATCGCCGATGAGTTATACTCTGGTGAAGCAGCGAACTCCGCAAGAGAGACACACGCCTTGTTGTAAGAGTCAATCTGCATTAGAAGTGCTCTATCGCCCTCCGAAGGCTCCCAACCAGTAGTGGTGATATCCACCAAACCGAGTTCGCGCAACTCGTTGACAAAGCGCTCCTGCTCTCCAGCATAAAGCACAATGTCGTAGCGAATCATCTTACTTATCATACGTTAGGCTCCTCCATAGCCGCGGCTTGCGCCTGACGAGTTTTCACAATCTTCTGTGCTGACTTACTGAGGTTCTCCTCATCCTCCATAAATCGCTTAATCTTACGTATGGCATCCTCATAACCAGGTATCTGTACCTTTTCGTAGAGGTTTACCTTCTGAGTAGTTTTGCGTCGCGCATAGTCCAAGAGTTGCATCTTCTGGTTGAAGACCTCGAACTCGATACCGAGACGAGACATTCGCTTCAACACTCTGATACCCTCTGCATACCACACAGGAGCCGAGAATAGGTCATACTCCTTCTCCTCGTATGCGATGTTCTCCAACACTGGGATGCGCACGCCCGCAATCTTCTGTGACGATAGCTCGACATCGACGATGCGGATAAGATCACAATCAAACTCTCCCCATAGCTGTACCATATAGTCATACTGGGCAATAAGTGTGTCCAGCTCCTTACGGAAAGCTAATGCAGAGTCCTTCGCACGTTTAACCTCCGAACGCAATGCACTCTCCTTACTCTTAATAGTAGGCAAGGCATTCTTTCGGATTTTGAGTTGCTTTGTCAACTCTCCGAGCGAGGTCTTGTTATACTGAAATTTGATTGCCATAAATATTTACTATTTCCAATATTTATCAACAAGCTCCTGCTTGATGCTCACCTCACCCTTGTTGAAGTGCTCTGCGAACAACGACCAAGCGATATCGAGCATCTGCTCAATCTCGATGTTTACGTCGATAGCAAGCAACTTCTCCGAGTAGTCGTGAGCAAACTTCAATGCACGCTCATCGTAATTCGAAAGGTCGAAACCATTCTCCTGCTTTGTACGAGCATTAGCAGCATCGGCATACAAACGTACGCAGGCGTTCATAACCTGTGGATGATCCTCACGAGTCTTCTTACCAATTACAAGCTGCTTCAAACGTGACAACGAACGGAATGGGTCAACGATAACCTTTGCAGTGTCGGTATCGGTACGCAAGAACAACTGTCCCTCGGTGATATAACCGGTGTTATCAGGAATAGCGTGAGTAATATCGCCACCAGAGAGGGTTGTAACCGCGATGATGGTGATAGAACCACCATTAGGCAACTGAACAGCCTTCTCGTAAATCTTTGCCAAATCTGAATACAACGAACCTGGCATAGAGTCCTTCGAAGGAATCTGGTCCATACGGTTCGATACGATAGCCAAAGCATCGGCATAAAGAGTCATATCGGTCAACAATACCAACACCTTCTCACCCTTATCTACTGCAAAGTACTCCGCAGCGGTAAGTGCCATATCTGGAACGAGGAGTCGCTCCACAGGAGGGTTATCTGTAGTGTTTACGAACGATACGATACGGTCCAACGCGCCTGCATTCTCGAAGACCTGCTTAAAGTACAAGAAGTCATCGTTGGTAAGTCCCATACCACCAAGGATAATCTTATCGGCCTTTGCACGGAGTGCTACGTTCGCCATAACGGCGTTGTAAGGCTGATCTGGATCGGCGAAGAATGGAATCTTCTGACCTGATACGATAGTGTTGTTAAGGTCGATACCCGCAATACCTGTAGCAATAAGCTCCGATGGCTGGATACGACGGAATGGGTTTACGGTAGGGCCACCAATCTCGCGTGCCTCACCCTCAATAGGCTCACCACCCTCGAGTGGCTCACCATAGGCGTTGAAGAAACGACCAGCCAACGCATCCGAAACGCGCAACTGTGGAGGTGCACCGTGGAATACTACCTCTGAGTCTGTAGCAAGACCCTCGGTACCAGCAAACACCTGAAGTGTTACCTTCTCGCCCATAATCTTTACCACCTGGGCCAAACGACCACCTACTGTAGCAAGCTCGTCGTTACCAACACCCGTAGCACGCAAAGTGATGGTAGCCTTAGTGATATTATCAATCTTTGTATATACTTTCTGAAAAGCTCTTGTTGTCATAACTTATCCTCCTTGATTATGCAAGTTTGCTATTTACCAAAGTCTCAATCTGTGAGCGGAAATCCTCAAACTGCTCCGACTTCCATACAGAGTAGTTCATCTGACGGAACAAATAGATGAGATTCTTGAAGAAGCTTGAGCAATCCTCGAAGCCCTCAAACTCGAACGACTTACGGCAGATATCGAGAACCATATTGTACATCATCTTCTGACGCTCAATAGGACAGTTAGCATCGATATCATCGAAGGCATCCTGCTGAAGGATTACAGCATCGAGCAACTCGCTCTTCCAGAAACGCTCGTGGTACTCTACTGGTACACCATCATCACCAAGGATGTTAATCTGGTCGTTAGCCTCCTTACCACGCT
>JADBON010000234.1:0-2811 GCA_015656305.1 Alistipes sp. | reverse complement strand
TCCAAACCCACGATAGGCATCTCGCTCCAGCGGCTACGAAGATACTCCACAGCTGCGGTAGTCGCGGTATTACACCCCACAACAACCATCTTCGCACCCTCGGCAACTAGACGCTCCACGGCTGCGATAGCAAAGGCCGTAATCTCCTCGCGGCTACGGCCACCATAGGGGCAGTTCTTGCCATCGCCCAAGTATATGAGCGACTCCTCGGGGAGCATACGTCGCAGCTCTCGCCACACCGACAACCCTCCGAAGCCCGAATCGTAGACTCCTATCGCGCGATTATCCATCGTTGGTTACCTATTTATCTCGTTTACTATCATCTCCACCGCCTCGTCATCACTCACCCTATCACACTCGATGGTGATATGAGCCTTGGCATAGTGTGGTTCTCGCTCAGCCATATGCTTGTGCATAAACTCAAGCAACTCCTCATCGCTCTTGCCACGAAACATTGGGCGCTTCTCGCGGCCATAGTCCGACATTCGCGAGAGTATCTGCTCGGGACTACGGCGTAGGTAGACTGTTGTACCCACCTCGTTCATACGCTCGGCATTATCCTGCCACGTAGCAAGACCGCCACCCGTAGCGACAACACCATCGAAGCCCTCCTCGATAAGCCCCTCCAGCACCTCGCGCTCCGCACGACGGAAATACTCCTCGCCCTCGTAGTAGAAGATATCGGCAACCGTAGCACCTACGCTACGCTCCACAAGTTTGTCGGTATCGACATACTTACCCTCCAATCTACGAGCAAGGCGCTTGCCCAACGAACTCTTGCCACAGCCGGCGTATCCTACCAAGAAGATGAGCATAACCAAATCTCGTTAGAACAAGTCAAGCTGCTCGGCCGAGAAGCCAACATCGTCGCCCTCGCCACGGCTGTTATAGTCGACACCAGACTGCACCTCGATATCCTCGCCTACAAACTCCGCAACATCGAAGCCCTCCTCGACATCGCCCTCAACATCGGCAATGTCCATAGGCTCCAACTCCTCCTCTTCAGGCTCCTCTGGCTCAATAAATCGCAATGTATCAACCTCATAGGTTGTGATACGCTTACCCTTTGCTCGATGGCTCTTGATGCCGATAAACTCATCTACATCGACCATCTCCGTTGGACGCTGGGCATTCTGACCGCCAAAGACAACCTCCAGCGTAGCACCCTTGCGGTAGGTCATCGCCACGAAGGTCATTGGCGCACCCTCATCCAAGAAGTACTGCGTCTTATCACTTGCCTCGAGCTGGAAGCGCTTCATATAGTAATACTTCTGCTCGCCATCGTAGTAGCAGAGGGCATATACCCTATCGGCTACAAATCGCTCAACACGGATAGTGTCATCTGGGAAGTGCTGCTGGATATCATAACCCGTAATGTAGTACTGATTCTTCGCAGTCCACACCACAATCTTATCATCGCCCTTGAACTCGCCAAGTAGCATACCGCGACCATCGGTATTCAGACGGCGTACATCCTCATCGTACCAGATATTCTGACCTCCGAGGGTAGATGTTCCGCGCTCCTTAAGCACAATCTTGTTGATTGAGTAGCGTGTAACAAGGTTACCAACACTCTGACGTCCCTTGATTGCGAGTGTCGAGAGGTCGAGGTCGATAATACACTTCTTCAAGCGGGCGCGAGGACGTAGGTAGATACGCAACACCTCGGCCTCACCATTAGGGTTAACAGACAAGTAGAGCAACTCGCTCTTTGGCGTACCCTTTGTAAGGTCATACTCCTTATCACGTGTGACACTCTTAATGGCACAACGCTTCATCATTATCGCGCCACCACGGCCATCGCGGTAGAGCATATTGTATATCGTGCGCTCGTCGTTGCGCTTGTAGATACCAATGTAGTAGATACCCTTATCGAAGAATGCCTTTTCGGTAATCTTCGTAATCTTATATCGTCCATCCTTGAGGATGATAATCACATCGTCGAGGTTCGAGCAGTCGCAGACAAACTCCGCATCCTTCATACTCTTACCAAAGCCGAAGAAACCCTCTGCCCTATCGACATACAACTTAGCATTTTGCGACGCTACCTTCCACGCCTCGATAGTGTCGAACTCACGAATCTCCGTGCGACGCTCCTTACCCTCGCCATACTTAGCCTTGATACGCTCGAAGTAGGCAATGGTGTACTCCACAAGATGCTCGATATCGTGCTTCGTAGCCTTGATATCCTTCTCAATCTGCTTAATCTCGTTATCGGCCTTTTCGGAGTCGTAGCGCGAGATACGGATGAACTTCAACTCCGTAAGACGCTGAACATCCTCCAACGTAACCTCGCGGCGAAGCAACTTCTTAAATGGCTCAAGGCCCTTATCCACAGCCTCGTATGCAGCCTCACGAGTACGGCAACCCTCAATCAACTGATAGAGTTTATGCTCGATAAAGATACGCTCCAAGGATGCTGCGTGCCAAGCCTCGTTAAGCTCGTCGAGTTTAATCTCAAGCTCACGGCCAAGCAACGCCTTGGTGTGGTCCGTAGAGTAGCGAAGGATATCGCTAACACCCATAAACACAGGCTTATCGTCTACGATGACGCAGGCATTAGGCGAAATCGAAACCTCGCAGTCGGTAAAGGCATACAACGCATCAATAGTCTTATCCGATGACTCATCCGCCGCAACCTGAATAACAATCTCCACCTTCTCGGCAGTATTGTCATCGACCTTCTTAATCTTAATCTTACCCTTATCGTTAGCCTTGATGATAGACTCCTTGATAGACTCCGAGGTTGTGGTATATGGAATCTCGGTAATGGCCAACGTACGCTTGTCAATCTTCGAGATTCGCGCACGG
>JADBON010000140.1:0-4244 GCA_015656305.1 Alistipes sp. | reverse complement strand
GGAAGGAGGTAGTTCATATAAGAGAACATACCCTTCTTCATCTCACCACCATACCATGTATTGATGATAACCTGCATCTTCTCAGTGAGGTTGAAGACAACAGCTGTCTCAGAGTTAAGACCAAGCTCCTTGTAGTTCTCAACCTTAGCCTTTGAAGCGTTGAGCACTACGAAGTCTGGCTCACCGTAGTTAGCAAGCTCCTCCTCTGTAGGACGGATAAACATATTCTTTACGAAGTGTGCCTGCCAAGCCACCTCCATAATGAAGCGGATCTTAAGACGAGTGTTCTCGTTAGCACCACAGAAAGTATCAACTACATAAAGCTTCTTTGAAGAGAGCTCCTGTGCAGCCAACTTCTTCAACTCTGCCCAAGTAGCCTCTGTTACAGGCTTGTTATCGTTCTTATACTCGTCAGATGTCCACCAGATAGTATCCTTAGTGGTCTCATCCATTACGAAGAACTTATCCTTAGGTGAACGGCCAGTGTACTCACCAGTCATTACGTTCACAGCGCCCATCTCAGTTACAACACCCTTGTCGAAACCTGTAAGGCTCTCCTTTGTCTCCTCCTCGAAGAGAGTCTCATACGAAGGATTGTAAACAATCTCCTGTACGTCTACAATACCGTACTTTGATAGATCAATTGTTGCCATAGTCCTAAATAGTTTTTAAATTTTACGTTTTATAATTATCTTCTTCTTAATTCCCTCACCACGGAGTCTTTTTCAAGACCCAAAATCGTTGCAAAGTTACAACATTTTTTGACACTGTGAAATTTTTAACAGATATTTTTTAAATTTTTTTATAAAAATATTTTTCGCCCGCCCCAACTACGTTGTAAACTACGCAGTTAGCATCTGGCAACCTAACGACTATCATAGATAGGAACGCAGTAAACCGACCACAAAACGAGGTACTATGGTTGTTCGCTCGTCGTCGTGAGGCGGCGTTGAGGCATCGAGGAGCATCGCGACAAACCTCCGAGCCTCGCGGCATACTCCCCTATCCAAAGTCGAGAGCATCAACTCTCTATTTATGTGGAAACTCCGAGCATCGAGATTCGCACTCCCCAGCACCACCTTCCGCCCATCGACAAGAGCCATCTTGGCGTGAACAAAGGCTCCACGAAGAAGCCTCAACTCTACCCCAACATCCACTATCTCGCCATACATAGCCCTCATCAACCTATCCAAAGCCCAAACGTCACACCTTTCGGGAGCAATTATCGTAACCCTAACCCCGCGTCTTACGACATCCCTTAGGAGCGAGATTGTTCGCCGCGTAGGAAAGAGATATGGCGTAGTGATTATCAGCTCATTACGCACCTCACGCGCCACCCTCTCGAAGAGCATATCTATCCCCTCCTCGGCCTCCGACCAATGAAGCGACAACCTCTTGCCCCGCGCTACATCCACGCCATAGTTATCCCCCTTTGCCATAAGGTAGTCAAACTGAAAAAGTTTTGCCAATGTCTCCACATCCTTACCGGTAAACCGCAGCTCTACATCATACCACACTCCAAGTCCATTCCCCGCGACATATCTATCCGCGATGTTCACACCACCAACGTGTGCCACACACCCATCCACAATAACCATCTTACGATGATTTCGCGAGTGAGACAACGACGAGAATATCACCACCTCTACCCCGTTGTTGACAAGCATTCTCTTCATCTCGCTCCCAATATTCCGCGAGCCATAACCATCCACCAATAGCCTCACACGCACCCCTTGATGCGCCTTTCGAACAAGCAGACGGGCCACGCTACGCCCCACGTTATCATCCTCGAAGATGTAAAATTCCATATCTATTGTCTTACGCGCGCGCTGCATATCGCCAATTAGCGAGCTAAAGATTTTCGAGGGCGTAGTAAGAAGCAGTTGCTCCGATTTAAGGAGATTGTCATTTCTTTGCATAATAGAGTACAATTATTGTGTTAGAGCATCATCTACGGCACACTTTATGCCAAAAAATTTTGGCATTTAAGAAAATTCATCTACCTTTGTGGAACATTTGAGAAAAGAGACTACGGGTCTTCGTTTAGGAGTTCTAATCTAAGGTCGATACTGCGCTCACGAGGGGCGTTGGAGTGGAGATAGAGGATTAGGATTCATTATTTTTTTATGTTGTAAAAAAAGCAAAATTAAAAAATATAGATTATGAGTAACGAGATTATCTACCTCACAGCAGAGGGTATGAACAAACTTAAGGAGGAGCTTCACCACTTGGTATCTGTGGAGCGTCCTGCCGCTGCTGCAGCTATCGCCGAGGCACGCGATAAGGGTGACTTGTCGGAGAATGCCGAGTATGACGCAGCACGTGAGGCACAGGGACTTCTTGAGATGCGTATTGCCAACCTTGAGCAGACACTTCAGAAGGCACGCATCATCGACGAGACGAAGATTGACACCTCTAAGGTGCAGATTCTCAGCCGCGTAAAGCTTCTAAACCACAACGTTAAGCGCGAGGTTGAGTACACTATCGTATCGGAGAACGAGGCTAACTTGCGCGAGGGTAAGTTGGCAATCGGCACCCCTATTGCCAAGGCATTGCTTGGCAAGAAGGTTGGCGATGTTGTTGAGGTTCAGGTACCTGCGGGTATGTTGAAGCTTGAGATTTTGAACATCTCAATCTAATACTTGCGAACAGTAAAAGAGAAGAGGTTGTCCATAGTGGACAACCTCTTTTATTTTGATAGAAGTTGTATAACAAATGTTATTTTCTGTTCTGGAAATAGTAAGGTGCATAGCTCCATCCACAAGCATCATAGAACTTACGCAACACCTCCATCTTACGACGAATTGTAGACTCATCACGACGATCTACCGCCCACTGCACCTCCGACATCGCAGCAAGACGTGGCAAGAGCTGCTCCTCAACCATCGAGATATCCTTCAAATACTCCGACCAAAGGTTACACTGCACGCCGATGATATTCTTGCGCGCCTCCTCCGAGATACCCTCGAAAGGATCCCAGCCGTAAACCTTCTGGAAGTTGATATGACCACCAATACGTAGTCCCTCACCCTCGCGGCTCTCTGTCTGATAGAAGTCGAAGTAGCAGATTGGAAGTGGAGTCATAACAACCTCGTGGCCGTGCTCCGCAGCATAAGCGCCAATCTTGGCACCACGCCACGCCATAACCGTAGCCGTAGGTGTCACACCACCCTCCAAAATCTCATCCCAGCCGATGATGCGGCGGCCCTGAGCGTTGAGGAACTTCTCGATACGTGATACGAGGTAGCCCTGAAGCTGCTCCTCATTCTCAAGTCCCTCGGCCTTCATTATAGCCTGACAATGCTCACACTCCTTCCAACGATCCTTTGGACACTCATCACCACCAATATGAATCAACTCCGATGGGAATAGCTCGATAACCTCCTTAAGGACATTCTCAAGGAATGTGTAGGTACTCTCCTTACCAGCGCAAAGCACCTCTGGAGTAACGCCCCACATAGTCCACACCTCGACATCCTGCTCCTGGCAACCCAACCAAGGCAGAGCGTGGAGTGCCGCCTGCGAGTGACCAGGCATCTCAATCTCTGGAACGATGGTTATGTAACGCTCCTCGGCATACTTCACAACCTCACGAATCTCCTCCTGTGTGTAGTAGCCACCGTGAGGCTTGCCATCCCACCACTTTGGCTCAAGGCCGTGGCCAATAAGCGTCTCCTTACGCATAGAGCCCTTCTCGGTAAGCTCTGGGTATGCCTTAATCTCGATACGCCAACCCTGGTCATCGGTCAAGTGCCAATGTAGGCGGTTGAGCTTATGTGCTGCAAGAATATCGATATACTCCTTAACATCCTCAACGCTCATAAAGTGACGGCAAACGTCGAGGTGTGCGCCACGATACTTGAACGAAGGCTCATCGGCTATAAAACCATAAGGCACACGGCAGTTGTTCGTAACGAGAATCTGTCGCAAGGTCTGAAGACCATAGTAAACACCCGCCTCGTCACCACCAATGATAAGCACGCCCTCCTCCGATACGGTCATCTCATAACCCTCGGGGGCGATGCAGCTATCGGTGCGAACCTTGATACCCTTATTTCCGTGTTTCGACATACGCATCTGCTTCTCAAGGCCGAGTGTAGCCGTCATATCCTCCGAGAAGCGTGTCGCAGGGGCCCACATCTCATCCACAACGATGATACGTGTCTTTGCCGTTACGGTGTACTCACCCTCTGCCTCGAGGTCTACGTACGAAGGCTCTGGAACGACGTTTAGCTCACGTGCCG
>JADBON010000036.1:0-8381 GCA_015656305.1 Alistipes sp. | reverse complement strand
TACGGTGAAGGTCACAGCCTCGGTGTTATCAGCAACAATCTCGCTCTTATCAGCCTCGAGAGAGATAATCTTCTCAGCCTCGGTAGCTGTAATCTCCACAACGTCCGAAGCCTCGTTGCCATATACAGCCTTGAACTGATATGTACCTGGAGTGGTAGTTGTGAAGGTATTCTCCTCAAGAATAGAGTTATCCTTGAGTGCGATAATCATAATCTCGGCATCAGCGACACCGTCAACCGTAGCGGTGAAGGTTACCTTATCGGCGCCATCGGCTACAATCGAGCTCTTGTCGGCAGTAAGCACAGGCTTCTTTGCCTCCTGAGGCTCGTCGTTTGGTCCCTCGCAAGCTGCGAAGCCAAGTGCGAGGGCCAAAACGGCAAATATGTTAAAAAACTTCTTCATACTAATCTTCGTATGTTTGGTTACTGTGCGTTATCGAACATCTCTGGAGTTACGCGTACGGCGTACTGTGTAGGAGTATTCTCCTCGTTGATTACCTCGAAGAAGAATACATAGTCCTCCTTATCAACACCTGGGAATGCTACTGTAGCACCCTCAGCGGTCTTAGCAGCTGCGAGTGTTGAAGCCTCTACCGATGTGCGGAACATAAAGAATGCCTGAATCTGTGACCAATCGTTTGGATCCCAGTACTTTGCAAAGTCGTAGTTGTTCCACAACTGTGCACCCACCTTCATATCGATAGCATTGTTGTCGGTCTTAACAAGGAAGTTAACGGCATACTTGAAGCCATCCTTAACGATTACAGCCTCTGATACCTCGAGTGAAGCAACGATATCTGATGAAGGAGATGCAGTTCTGAATGGCACTGCAACATAGTTATAATCGTAAACCACGGTTGGGTCAACAGTTGTTGGGTCAACGTAGAACAATACCACTACATAGTCAGTGTCGTTCTTCAATGTCTGGTATGAAGAGATTGTTGCTGTACCCTTGCGGCCGAGCTTATCCTCCTGGATGATATCGCCGAAGCCATAACCCTGCTCAACAGCGATGTTGTTAAGGCCGAAGTAGCTACGCATAACGATGTTAGCCTTAGCCTCGGTAGCCAAAGTCTCGTCGTATGACTTCTTAGTCCAGATGTAGTATGTCCACTGTGCATCAGCATTTGAAGGTGTTACAGTGAGGTTGAAATCGGTGTGGTTTGTAACAAGATCCGATGTTGTGAACAATGAGTTAGGGTCTACCTGTGCGCCCTCTGGAGTCTTGAAAGCGTGACGGAAGAGCTTCAACTCATCCTGCTGATAGTGCATAGCCTCCCAGTTCTCGAAGTTGAAAGCTACTGCGAGGTACTCGGTCTCGGCAGCAAGGTTGCACTGGAGGGTAGTGTTATCCGTGGTAATCCAATCGCCGCTGTTAGGGTTCTCGATGATATACTCGAAAATCTGGTAGTCGTCGTTGTAGATACCGAAAGCATCGAGCTCCATCTTTGTGATGACACGGAAGTAGTAACGGTTCATACCGTTAGGGTGTGCAATTGCAGTTGCAGATGTTGCAGTGAGGTCCTTGATATAGATCTCAACATCGAACTCCTCTGGTGATACCACTTCCTCTGGAACAGGGCCAATCTCTGGGTCTTCTGGAGTAGGGGCAGGTGCTGGCTTCTCGCAGCTCAACACGAAGAGCGATGCAAGTGCTACGGCAAAAAATGAGAAAAACTTCTTCATAGTAATAATGTTATTTAAATTAGTTTTTTATTAATTGTAATCTTGGATGCCATCGTGGCACCATTTTCTCAATCACACATCGCTACAAAGATAGTGATATTCTTTTGAATATCAATCGTCGCCTATGATAATTTATTAATCTTGGAGCAAGAAAACGAAATAACTCTTTGTAGATATCTATAATTTTATTATCTTTGTATTCAATTTTTGCAATTGTTATTATCTTCGTATTTTATTTGTAAAAAAATTTTGTGATATAATATGAACCAGAAAACACAACGTCTTTCGATAATCCGAAAGATTATACGTTCGGAATTTATCTCCTCACAGGAGGAGCTTATTGCGCGTTTGGAGGAGTGTGGTGTGGTTGTTACGCAGTCGACATTATCGCGTGACCTTCGTTTTATGAATGTCGCAAAGGTGCCACATAAGGAGCGTGGCTATATCTACGTGTTGCCAAATACTGCGCATAGTGACCTTGTTGTCTCAACGAACATTACGGACAACATTGTCGATATTGCCTTCTCGGGAAATATGTGTGTTATTACCACTAAGCCTGGTTATGCAAGTGCCGTATCTGTGCCGATTGATAGCCGTGGTATTCCAGAGGTGTTGGGTACTATTGCTGGCGATAACACTATTCTTTTGGTGCTTCGTGAGGGCTTCGATAAAGATGCTTTGATGGATGTTTTGTGTGAGTTGTTTCCATCGATTAAGTTATTGTAGTAGCACCCACTAAAATATGAGAGGTTGTCCGCAAATGTGTGGACAACCTCTTTTTTTGTTTGTGCGACTTTTGTCGAGCCTACTTTATGTCGAAGTTAAGTAGCGTATGTCCCGCAATATCAATGCGATAGTTGTCGCCAGCTTTCACCTCGATTTCGTATGGCGACCCCAAGTAGATAAGGTCACCAATGCGCAGTGTCATACACTCCGAGAGGTGGCTTAAAACTCTGTCGGGAGAGAAGCGCATATCCGAAATCTTGATGTGGGCACACTCCTGACCATTGACATAAAACTTCGCACCCTCAAGCATCGCGTCGCGCGAAAGAGTCTCAAGCGATAGGGCCGATGAGTGGTCGAAGCCTACCGCCTCATCCCACGCAAGTCCCTCGCGCTGCGCCTCCTCAAGCCTGTCGGCCATCGTGAATGTAACACCCGCCATAACGCCATCAATACATCGTGATGCGAAGCGCTCGCTGATGCACTTCGCAAGGCGTGCATTCTTAAGCACGATATGAGGTTGTGCAACGATACGTCCCACGCCATCGGGGATGTAGAAGGCGTCGTTGTTACGCAAAAGTGCGGTGTCGGCCTTGAGATAGAAGCGTGGTGTGGTGCCTGCCTCGGAGTAGTTGTTTATAATGTTTATGAGTTTCATATCTATTTCTGTCGTAGTGAGTTAACAATATCTTCTGCAAAGCGATGCGATGCCCCTTCCGAGCCAATCATCCTACGTAGCTCATCGAAATCGTTGAGCATACGCTCACGCTCTTTGCCGCCCTTAAGAATCACACGAAGCTCCTCTTCGGCCTCCGCGATATTCAACTTTGCGCGTACCAACTCCTTCACAGCCTCACGACCGAGGTTGATGTTCACAAGCGAGATGTAGGGGATGCGTAAGAAGTAGGGCTTCAGCTTCTCGTAGAGCCACGGCACGTGATACATAACAACCTCAGGGATGCCCATAAGTGCTGTTTCGAGTGTCGCAGTTCCCGATGTTACTATCGCCGCCTCGCTCATCGCGAGAGTCTGCTGCGTGCGATTTGAAATATATTTTACCTCCGAGCCAGCGATTATCTCATCGTAGATGCTCTTATCTATCCAAGGTACTGCCGTAACAACAAACTGATACTCCGAGAATCGGCGCGATATTGCAACCATATCTGGGAGATTTGCACGAATCTCCGACACGCGGCTACCTGCCAGTAGCGCAACAATAGGGCGATTGTCGAGTCCTACCTCGGCGAGAAACTCCTCGCGCGAGGGAAGTGTTGTGCGACGCTCCGCGATATCATCCACCAGCGGGTTGCCGAAGAAGTGTGGCTCGATGCCGTGACCTCGGAAATATTCGCTCTCGAAGGGAAATATTGTATAAAGACGGTCGACATATCTGCGAAGGCTTTTCACACGTCGTTCCTTCCACGCCCACACCTTTGGTGCGATGTAGTAGTAGACCTTAATTCCTCGGCTCTTTGCCCACTTTGCAATGCGGATATTGAACGCCGGGTAGTCTATCAGTATTATAACGTCGGGGTTGAACTCCGTAATATCGCTCTTTACATCATCAATCTGTCGGAATATGGTGCGTAGGTTCTTTGCAACCTGCACAAAGCCGAAGAACGACATCTCCTTGTAGTGGTAGAGCATATTCTCCCTACCACCCACCTCGGCCATAAAATCTCCACCCGAGAAGCGGAAACGTGCCTCGGTGTCGAAAGTCGCAATACCTCGCATCAGCTTACCTCCGTGGAGGTCGCCCGAGGGTTCGCCAGCAATGACGTAGTATCTCATATCGTAAATTTTATATAGCAAAGATAAACGATTCTTGCCAATATGCCAACTTTACACCCAAAAATAAACGGGGTGTCGTGACTTATGCCCCGACACCCCGCCTATATTATATATATAGGTATACTACAAACCCATCTCCTCGATGAGCCAGCCAGCGCCACCTACCTTATCAACTACGAACAATACGTAACGAATGTCGCAGATGATGTTGCGGCACAATGTCTCGTCGAACTCGATGTCGGACATTGTAGAGAGCCAAGTACGGTCGAAGTTAACACCGATAAGCTCGCCCTTGTTGTTCAAGACTGGTGAGCCAGAGTTACCGCCTGTAGTGTGGTTCGTTGCGATGAAGCATACAGGAACGGTGTACTTGCCATACATCTCAACGCCCCAACGGCCATAATCCTTCGTAGCATAAGCATCGCGCAACGCCTGAGGTACGTTGTAGTCGTAAATCTCTGGGTTATCCTTTGCAATTATACCCTCCAATGTTGTCTGTGGAAGGTGCCACTCGCCATCGGCATACTCATATCCTGCAATCTTACCATAGGCAACACGCAACGTGAGGTTAGCATCTGGGAAGAAAGCACGCTTCTTATCCCACTCCATAAGTGCCTTCACGTATGGGCGGAACCAACGCTCGATATCTGGGTGGTTGCTGAAGTTACGATAGGTGTACTCCTTCACGCGAGCCTGGATAGGTGCGATAGCTGCTACGAACTCAGCCATAGGGTCGTTCTTCGCAGCCTCCACGTTGAAGCTCTCCACGGTGCCGAGTGTTGTATTGTCGTAGAGCCAATTTGCGTAGTTCTCCGCGCCACCGTGCTGCGCAAAGAGCGCCTTTAGCTCATCAGAGATAAACGAGCCATACTTCTCATACTCCTTGAGCATCGCAACAGCCAACTGACGGTCTACCGCAACATCGAAATCCTTGTAGAATAACTCTGCCAAAGCCCGCTTCTGCGCCTCATCAAGACGCTCGTTCTCGGCGATGCGTACCACCTGCTGAAGCTCAATGCCACGCAACGTCTCACTGAAGAGCTCATAGTTGAAGTAGCCCTCCATATTTCTCTCATATGCGGCCTTCAACGAGTCGAGTAGATATGCCTTCGAAGGGTTCTCCTTGCGGAACTTATTCTCGTATGCCACCTTCTTGTCGTATGTGCCGAGACGGTTAATACCCTTAACCTCGCCCTGCCACTTCTTCCAAGCGTTGGCGATGTTTGCCTGCTTTGCTGCATACTGAATACGTGTCTTTGGCGACTTTGCCTGTGCAGCGCCAATGATATCGAGACGCTCGGTGCGGAAGTGAATCTTTAGAGGATCCGAAAGCTCGGCGATATACTTCACAGCATCCGATGTGATATACTCCTGTGTGTTGCCTGGGAAACCATAAATCATCGTGAAGTCGCCCTCCTTAACACCCTTGGTTGAGATGTTGAAGTGGCGTGCTGGGGTGTATGGCTTGTTGTTTGGGCTATACTCCGCAGGCTCGTTGTTCTCGTTAGCATAGATACGGAAAATCGAGAAGTCGCCAGTGTGGCGTGGCCAAATCCAGTTGTCGTTGTCGGCGCCAAACTTACCGATAGCTGTTGGAGGCGTACCTACAAGACGTACGTCGTTAAACTCACGGTAGATGAAGAGGTATGCGATATTGCCGTAGTACATAGACTCCACCTTTGCGCGGTAGCCAACGCCCTCAGCCTCGGCCTTCGCGATAATCTCCTCCTTGCTCTCTCCCGCTACAAGACGCTCCGTAACCTCGTCCATACGTACAAGGATATGTACCTTTAGGCCTGGGCAGTAGAGCTCCTCCTCGTGATTCATAGCCCAGAAACCATTTGTGAGATAGTCGTGCTCCACGGATGAGAGTGCCTGAATAGCATCGTAGCCGCAGTGGTGGTTGGTAAGGAGAAGCCCCTTCTCCGATACAATCTCACCTGTACATCCGCCATCGAACAACACCACAGCATCCTTCAACGAGGCCTGGTTAACAGAGTAGATATCCTCTGCCGAGAGCTTAAAGCCCTTCGACTTCATATCCTTGATGCGGCTCGAGATAAGCGATGGAAGCCACATACCCTTGTCGGCAACTGCCGAGAATGTCGTTGCAAGAAGCAACGCAAATAATAGTAAGGTTCTTTTCATTGTATTTGATTTTTGTTGATTGTTTCCTATAAGTAGCACGATGGCAACAGCTCAATGAAGTACTCCAACTCGCGGCATAGTCGCTGCACGGGGAGTCCCATCACGTTGTAGAACGAACCCTCGATAGACTCAATGCCGATGTAGCCAATCCATTCCTGAATACCATAGGCCCCCGCCTTGTCCAAAGGTTTGTAGTTTTCTACGTAGTATGCAATCTCCTCCTCGCTTAGCTCCGCGAAACGCACCTTGCTTACCGACGAGAATGTACGCTCGCGGTCGGCCATACGTAGCGTAACGCCCGTAACCACACTATGCTCCTTTCCCGATAGCTCGGCAATCATCACCTTTGCCTCCTCCGCTGATGCAGGCTTTCCCAAAACCTTGTTGCCAAGAACTACCGTTGTGTCGGCAGTGATAAGAATATCGTTGCAACGAAGTGCCGTAGGGTAGGCGTGGCTCTTGAGGCGCGATAGGTAGGGCGCTACATCGAGAACCTCTATCGAGGCGGGGTACTGCTCCTCGCACTCGAACTTCTCGGCAAGGCGAAATGCGATACCTGTGGCTTGTAGCAACTCCCTGCGTCGTGGCGATGCCGAAGCGAGAATGATGTTATATGCCTTTAACTTGTCTTGTATTAACATAGAGTCGTTGTTTGTTCTGTGAGCATTTCTGTTAAAATGCTGTTATAATGCCCAAAGATACGAAATTTATTTGAATATCTAAACCACAAAAAAAAGACTATCGAGAAAATTCCTTCCCGATAGTCCTATTGTTGTTGAGGTATCTATGTTAGAGCATTGCGATAACCTCCTCGTTTGTGTAGGCATCTGCGCCGTAGCAGGTCTTCAAGTATGCCAAGCCTCCGATATAATCCTCCTCGGTAAATGAGTCAGTAGCCTCCTTTGCAACCACAACATCATATCCCAACGAGTAGGCATCTGCCGAGGTGTGACGCACACACATATGAGTATGTAGGCCTGTCATCACTACGGTCTTTACGCCCAACTCACGAAGAAGAATGTCGAGGTCGGTCTGGAAGAATCCGCTATAACGACGCTTTGGCACCACATAATCACTCTCCGCAAGCTTTAGCTCTGGAATCACCTCCGCACCTGGTGTGCCAGCAATGGCGTGGTCACCCCATAGAGCAAGCTCTCGGTCGATATACTTAATGTGTGCATCGTTGCAGAAAATTACAGGCACACCCTTCTGGCGTGCTGCATCAAGAAGCTCTGCGGTAGCGGGAACAATAGCTTTGCCGCGCTCGCAGGTCAAGGCTCCATAAACAAAGTCGTTGAGCATATCAACAACAAGAATTGCGGGTTTGTTTAATTTGTTCATAGTTTTTAAGTGTTAGGTAAAAGTCTGTTTTTAACAGTAGGTAAAAACTAATTCAAAGTTATAAACTATTTTTGATAGTTCCAAATTTATCCTTCAAAAAAATGTAACTCTCGGATGATTTTCGCTTTAAAGGGGTATACCTATATTTATATATATAAAGGGCTAAAAAGCCCTCCAAAATAGGTTGCGGTGTAATAAGCTGAATATCAGTCATATATCGAAAACAGTTCAAAAAAGTGCTAAAAAAAGAGTAAAAAAGTTGCGAAAAAGTTTGGAGATTAGAAATAAAGCGCTACCTTTGCACCCGCAATCAAGAGATACACGATATCGACTGAAAGCAGCAAGGTTCTTAGACAAAAATTTTTTGAAAAAAGTTCTCAAAAAATTTGGTGGTTAAAAATAAATCACTTATCTTTGCACCCGCAATCAAGAGATACACGATATCGACTGAGTGTAGCGAGGTTCTTAGAAAAATTTTTTGAAAAAAGTTCTTCAAAAATTTGGAGGTTTCAAAAATTTGCCTTACCTTTGCACCACTTTCCCACCTCAAAAAATGAGGTTCGAAAGTGAACTAAAAGTGGTTCTTTGATTTACTGGTTTTTATATTGAGAGAAAAGTGTAGTATTTATCTGTCAATTTCCTTTTAGGAAAAATTGAAACAGTCAGGACTCTAACAATACATTATAATTTTTT
>JADBON010000080.1:0-5722 GCA_015656305.1 Alistipes sp. | reverse complement strand
CTTACCCTCGGCAGGCGAAGAGAAGAGCGTCTCAAAGCCGTGGATAATGTTACCCGCCGACTCGATATTTGCACGCACAAAGGTAGCATTTTGGTCAAGGTCCGAGCGCTGTGTGTTATATGTCCACGACGCCGAGAGTCCCGCCGTTAGCTGCGACTGGAACGAGGTGCGTAGGTAGTTATTATCAATATCCGCGAGGAAGTTCTCATCCACGCTCTTCACATCAATCCAGTTGATATCCACAGGTCGCACGATGAACGACGAACGCTCGCCCTGCTTCCAGCTATATGCCCAACGTGTAGTGAAGATATTACGGCGGTAGTATGGTCGATTCTGATAGTCGAACGCAAGCTCCAGACGTGTACGAGGCTGCGCTACGTTAAGGTTTGGCGAGGTACGCCACGGAAGAAGGAAGCGGGGGAACTGAAGTCCCGCGGTAATGCCCAACTCCTGTGCGCTACGCATCTCGATATCCTTGGCATACATAAACTCAAAACCGAAGCGTGCCGCGATGTCGAAGGCCTCGGCACCACGAAAGACATTGGTATTGGAGTAACCCAGCGTAGCACTAAGACCATAGAACGTAGAGGTTGTAGAGGCCTCGACCTCCACCTTCATACGCTGCTTTAGGGCTGGCGTAGCAAAGATATTACAATCGAGATATCGCTGCGAGGTATTTGTAAGCTGCTCCGCAGCATCTTCGCCACCCACGAACGTCACAACGTTTTGCTCATCCTCAACCCTCTCGAAGCTAATCTTCGAGTTACGGAAGAAGCCCAACGACATAAGCTCCTTATTGGTATGAGCTATCTGCTTGGCGTTATATATATAGTTAGGATATAGCGATATGGTGCGACGCAGAACCGAGTTACGCAGCTTCGGCGTAGCGTTAAGGTCGCTGATTATCGTAAGACCATAGTACGACGTGGTGTCGATAGTCGCACCCCTCTTGAAGCCCATCGTAGAGCGAAGCATAGGGTCGTAGGTAGGATATACGTTGATATTACGCAGACGGTAGACGGAGTTATCCTCGAAAATCTGCGCTCCACGCTCGTCATAACCCACAAGCGTTGGATGGATAATCATCCTCACGTCAGCATTCACGCCACGGCCAATCGTATCTACCTCATAGCTAATGTTATTGACCGTGAAGTCGAAGTAGCCTCGGTCGTTAAGCATCTGCGCAATGCGATTACGCTCGGCATCAAGGCGTGTGATATCGAGAATCGTACCGCGAGGCAACAACGACGCGGAGGTATCCGAGAGGATTACACTACTTAGCGACTTGTCGCGGAAGCTGTAACTAAGGGTGTCGATACGTGTCGCAGGGCCCTGCGTGAGTTTATAGGTAACCTCAGCGCGACGTTTACGGCGTGTAGTGTCGATTTTGCAATCCACACTCGACGAGAAGTAACCTCGCGTATGGAGGTATGTCTGAAGATTCTGCACCGACTTCTCGGTAAGGGTGCTATCGAGCAATACAGGCTCCTCGCCAATCTTTCGCTTAAAGTTATTCCACCAGTTATCCTTCTCGGGATTCGCCTTCTCGTACACCCACACGTAAAAGTCAAGACCCAAGATTCGCTTATTAGGCGACTGACGAACGTAGCTCTCCAAGCCATCCTTGTCGAGCGTTATGCGCTCCTCACGAGGGGTATCCTTATCCACCTCGAAGCGCACCTTATTTAGTAGATACTCGCCCTCGGGAAGTGAGCGTGTGACGCTACAAGCTGTAGCCAGAACCACAACCATAATCATCACAACATATCTCAACAAACCCCTCATTATCGGTAAGTTATCAATTAAGTTCCTTTACAAAGTTATCCCATCGCTCCGCCTCCGAGAACGCCTCCGCAATGCTATACTCGAAGCCACTGCCATCGAAGCAAGCCTCACCACGCCACACATACGTAGCATTTCCCTCAAGGCGAGTTACGATGCTATTCTCCCCTTCGGTGCGAGTTGTGCAGTATACCTTACCGCCACGATTACGCACCTCAATACGTTCGCCACACTCCACATATCCCAACAACGCCGCTGCGGTTGCCGAGGCTGTCATCGCCGTACCGCACGACAATGTTATACCTGCACCACGCTCATACGTTGCAACAAAGATGCTACGCGCATCACGACACTCATACAACGACACATTTACACCATTTGGAACTACGTTCGGAAGCCTCTTCACCCTCTCACCCAGCACCTCAAGCTCCTCGAGCGAGATACTCTCCACCGCAGCCACAAGGTGTGGATTTCCCAGGCTTAGGGCCGAGAATTTCAACTCCTTCGATAGCTCTGCGACACACTCTCCAAGCCACCTCTCACCCTCCGTAAAGAAGGCAAAATCGCGACTCCAAAGTCGGATGTTGATATCTACGGCATAGGCCGAGATGCCATCCGTAAGAGGCTCTGCGACCTCCACATTGTACTCTCTACCGCCCGAACGAAGCACATCCTTCGCGCCAATATATCCGCGCTCCATAGCATATCGTGCCACGCAGCGGATGCCATTGCCACACATCTCGGCGTGCGTGCCATCGGGGTTGAGCATATCCATACCATACACCCCATCCTCATACCTTACAACAAGCAACAGACCATCGCTACCGATGCCCGTCACTCTGTCGCACGCCACACGCGCAAAAGCCGACCAATCGACACTCTGCAACTCCGCCCTCGAGGCAACATCTATAAGGATAAAATCGTTACCCGAGCCGTGACATTTTATGATTTCGAAACGCGACATACTTCTATAATATATACATATAACGTTCAAAGTTACACATTTTTTCTGCCTTCGCAAAATTCTTGGCGCCAAATCACCACTTTTTCGCAGCGGCTATTGCTTATGTGAGATAATTTTTGTAATATTGTAAAGCTAAAGAAGTTACTAACCGATAGAAAGTTACTGGATATGACCGAGAAATTTATTATGGCAGGCACCACACCTATGCACGTTGCCGACAGCGAGCGCGGCCAGAAGTGCATTGTTCTTCTGCACGGCTACCTTGAGTCGATGCTTGTGTGGGATGAGTTTATCTCGCTGCTGAAGGATGAGATGCGTGTGGTAGTCCTCGACCTTCCAGGTCACGGCGTATCTATGATTAACGGCGAGACTCACACGATGGAGTACTTGGCTGATTGCGTGGGACTTACGATGGAGGCGCTGGGTGTTGAGAAGTATAGCGTCGTGGGACACTCTATGGGTGGTTACGTGGCATTGGCGATGTTGGACAAATATGCTAAAAACCTTGAGAGTATCACGCTCCTAAGCTCTACGACATCGGCCGATAGTCAGGAGAAGTGCGACCGTCGCCGCCGCGAGATTGAGCTTATAAAGGCGGGTAAGAAGAATACCTTGGCGCGTCTTGTGCCACATCAAGGCTTCGCACCCGAGAATGTAAAGCGTCTGAATGACTATATCGAGGACCTCCGCGAGTTGATTCTCATTACGGAGGATGAGGGCGTTATCGCCATTCTTGGCGGTATGATTGAGCGTAAGAGTCGCGGTGAGCAGCTGCGCGATAGCGCTATACCCCACCTCTTTATCTTTGGCCGTCACGACTTCTACATCCCCGAGGAGATTGCCGAGGAGATGATTGCGGCAGATAGTGGCGCGAAGGTTCTATGGTTGGAACACTCGGGACATATGGGATTTATCGAGGAGCCAGAGCTTTGTGCCGAGGCTATCAAGGAGTTAGCATTGCGCTAAACCTTCACAATAGAGAAAAAAGAAAGGGCCGTACCATTTGGTACAGCCCTTTTCAGTTTGCAATTTATCGCAACAAAATCAATTATTTCTTTGACTTTGGTGCAAGAATCATATTCATCTTCTTACCATCGAGCTTAGGCATCATCTCTACACGAGCGAGCTCCTCAAGATCGTTGGCAAAACGGAGAAGGAGAATCTCTCCCTGCTCCTTGAATACGATAGAGCGACCACGGAAGAATACGTATGCCTTAACCTTAGCACCCTCCTTAAGGAAGTTCTCGGCGTGCTTAAGCTTGAAGTTGTAGTCGTGGTCGTCGGTCTGTGGACCAAAACGAATCTCCTTGATGACAACCTTCACCTGCTTCGCCTTAATCTCCTTTGCCTTACGCTTCTGCTGGTAAAGGAACTTCTGGTAGTCGGCAATGCGGCATACTGGAGGCTCTGCCTTTGGCGAAATCTCGATAAGGTCGAGCTCCATCTCATCAGCCAAGCGGAGGGCCTCCTTGATAGGCAATACAAGGTTAGGCTCAACGTTCTCACCTACGACACGCACTGTAGGTGCCGTAATCTCGTCGTTGATACGATTAGGGTTCTCCTGCTGTGGGCGGCGACCACGCTGGTCACGCTGCTGCTGGCTGTTCTGTTGCTGGTTATTCCCCTGCGCCTGTGGGCGTGGGCGGAATGGAAATTGTCCTGCCAAATTAGTTAATTGTTAGTTATACTTAAAGTTCTATTTCTGTTGCTTTATTATAGAGGGTATTAGCGGTTAGCATCTATCTCTGCCGCTACAAGGCCCTTCATAAATGCTGCGAACTCAGCGATAGTCATCTGTCCCTTATCGCCCTCGCCCTGCGCACGTACTGATACCAAGCCATCCTCAGCCTCCTTCTCGCCTACGATGAGCAAGTATGGGATACGCTTAAGCTCGTTATCACGAATCTTACGGCCAATCTTCTCGTTACGATCATCCACCTGAACGCGAACATCAGCGATGTTGAGCTGACGTGCTACCTCCTGTGCATAGTCGTTATACTTCTCCGAGATAGGCAATACCACAGCCTGGTCTGGTGTGAGCCACAATGGGAACTTACCACCTGTATGCTCCAACAATACCGCTACGAAACGCTCCATAGAGCCGAATGGCGCACGGTGAATCATAATTGGGCGGTGGAGCTTATCGTCAGAACCCTTGTAAGTAAGGTCGAAACGCTCTGGGAGGTTGTAGTCAACCTGGATAGTACCAAGCTGCCAGCTACGGCCCAACGCATCCTTAACCATAAAGTCGAGCTTTGGACCATAGAACGCTGCCTCGCCAAGCTCTACGGTAGTCTTAAGGCCCTTATGCTCACAAGCCTGAATAATAGCTGCCTCGGCCTTCTCCCAGTTCTCATCCGAACCGATATACTTCTCCTTGTTGTTAGGATCGCGGAGCGAAATCTGTGCGGTGTAGTTATCAAACTTCAACGTGCGGAAGATGTAGAGTACGATATCCATTACCTTCTCGAACTCCTCCAAAAGCTGATCTGGACGTACGAAGAGGTGAGCATCATCCTGTGTAAATGAACGTACTCGTGTGAGGCCGTGCAACTCACCAGACTGCTCGTAACGATATACAGTACCGAACTCTGCCAAACGCACTGGAAGATCCTTATAAGAGCGTGGCTTTGAGCGGTAAATCTCACAGTGGTGAGGACAGTTCATAGGCTTCAACAAGTACTCCTCACCCTCGAATGGAGTGTGGATAGGCTGGAACGAGTCCTTACCATACTTTGCATAGTGGCCTGAAGTAACGTAGAGGTCCTTGTTACCGATATGTGGGGTGATAACCTGAAGGTAGCCATACTCCTTCTGAATCTGACGCAAGAAGCGCTCCAAACGGTCACGCAACTCTGCACCCTTAGGCAACCACATTGGAAGGCCCTGACCTACACGCTGCGAGAACATAAACAACTCGAGATCCTTACCGAGCTTACGGTGGTCACGCTTCTTAGCCTCCTCCAAGAGTGCGAG
>JADBON010000300.1:0-2166 GCA_015656305.1 Alistipes sp. | reverse complement strand
CTGCTGCGGTTTGAGCTGCTTGACGATGGACGATACGAGCTACTGCTTGACGAACTTGTCGACTGGCGGTAGTTGCTACTACGCTGCGTATTCGTTGTAGTGCCTCTGTTTGTCGAAGTACCTCTGTTTGTACTCTGGCTCACGGTAGTGTTAATACGTGTGCCGCTGTTGCTTGAACCCGAACTCACCTTATTGTTACTATTCGTACCCGTTGCTGGGCGGTAAGTCTTTGAGGTGTTTATACCCGTAGAGGTTGCGCCGCTCTGTGGTCTGCGACCTGTTGTGGTCTCACTGCTACGTATACCGCCGCCATAGTTCTTATTTGTTGTTGGCGAGGTGTAGCGAGGTGCCGAGTTACGACGATCCTCATTAGGTCTGTACGAACCTCCGTTGCTACCACCATTGCCACCTCCTGGACGATAGTCTGGTCTGTAATCAGGCTTTGGAGGTCGTGGTGGCTGTGGAGGACGGTTATGACCTGGATGGTGTCCCGGGTGATAACCTGGATAGTAGCTTGGATAATAACCCGAGTAGTATGGGTAGTATGAACAACCCCAATAGTGGTATGGGTTATAGCAAATATTCCAATTCCAGTCATACCACGAGTAGCGAGGATAGCCCCACCAAGTGTAGTAGAATGGGTCTACGTGTACGCTCCAGCCAAAGTTCCAAGGCGATGAGTAGATACCGAATGTTACGTTTGTAGCACCCCACGAGCCAAACATCGAGGTGATGTATCGTGGCTCCACCCATACCTGATTACCCGAAATCATAATGTTATAGTATGCTGGGTCATAGGCTGTGGCATATCGCATTGCGTCGTAAGCCGAGTAGCTATAGTAGCTCGATGGGAGCTTATAGCTCGGTGAGCTGAAGCCGTAGAGGCGACGTGCGTAGGCACTCTCGTAGTCATCTGCAACAATCGACGTGTAGGAAGGTGTTGTAGATGCGTAGTACTGTGCCTCGGCATTCGAAGCATTAGCCTCCGCGATGCGTGCCTCCCACATAGCCTGACGAGCCTCCGCCTCGGCCTTCTCCGCCTCGGCCTTTGCCTTAAGCTCATTAGCAACCTGAATACGATTGTCGCTTCGATAAAGATCGCTCGAGCCGTATAACGATGAGTTCATCATCGCGGTACAACTACCCATTAGCAGAGCTACGATGGATAGTACCATTATATTAAGTGATCTTTTCATATTAGTATTATTATTCGTTCGGTTTTTTATCCTACTACAAATATAGTGTATTTTCGACTTCTTCGAGCAATAAAATGCTCTAACTCACTAAAATCGGCGGTGAATCGTCCTATTTCGTGGGTGAAATAACTACTTCACCTCGCGGCGATTCATCAGTGCGTGGGTGATTGTAAGCTCGTCGACATACTCCAGCTCATCGCCAAAGCCGATGCCTCGAGCTATGGTCGTAACCTTAACATCGGGAAATGCCTTGAGGCGGTTGAGTAGATAGAAGAGCGTTGTCTCACCCTCTACGGATGTCGAGATGGCGATGATAACCTCCTTCACCGTACCCGTAAGGAGCTTATCGGCGAGGATGTCAATCTTCAAATCCGAAGGTCCTATACCCTGCATTGGTGAGATAACACCTCCCAACACGTGGTACATACCTCGGTACTGCCCCGTATTCTCAATCGACATAAGGTCCTGCACCTGCTCCACAACGCAGATTGTCGAGTGGTCACGCGTGGTGTCGCTACATATAGGACACAACACGCTATCCGACAGGTTGTTACAGCTATGACAGTAACAGATATCGTTGCGGAACGAGGAGATGCTCTTCGATAGCGACTCCACCACCTCTGGCTCCATCTTTAGGATGTGCATCGCAAGACGCAGTGCCGTGCGACGACCTATACCTGGCAGTCGCTGAAGCTCGCTACATACGTTATCAAGCAGTTTCGACATAGCTCCTTCGTTATATTATCTCGATTGCCGAGTTACGTATCCAACCTATCTCGCCGTCGGCAAAGATAATCTCTCTCCAGTCGCCGTGGCTACGTGATGTACGCACCGTAACACCCTGCGAAGGCTGACGTACAATCTTCGAGGCGCTATCTGGCGATGCGTGAACAGGTGTGGTGTCGTTGCAGATAATAACCGCACGATTATCCATCTCTACCGCTCTACGGCTCGATATTGCCAATGCTGT
>JADBON010000041.1:0-7674 GCA_015656305.1 Alistipes sp. | reverse complement strand
TAATATCTCGCTCGGGGAACATCGCCGCGACACCTACTGCGGCAGCAAGCCTGTCGGCACCGAGGGTGTGAGGTGTGTGGTAGTGGTTTCCAATTGGCAATGGCGTTGTGGCGGGGGTGAAGACCATAACGTTATGGATGTGGCTGCGAAGCAGTGTTGCAACCTCCTCGGCATTACCACGTGTGGAGGCAACAATCGAACGAGTGATAGCAGGGTAGCGCGCTACGATTTCAGTAATATCCTCGTTCGAGATATCCTCCACGGTGCGTTGCTCCTTAATTGCTCCGTTGTCGATAACGGCAATCTTCTCTCGGCTATTTCCTATGTCTACGATAAGATTCATCTTCTTCTATTACAGGTGTTTATAATCGTTGCTATGCCTCCGCAGCAGCGGCTAACGTACGTAGTATCTCCACCGCCTCGGCTACCGAGTATATCTTTCTAACGGTCATAGATAGGCGGTTATTGTATTGCTTAACTACAAAACGCTCGGGGTTGGATACCACCTTGCGGAGCATATTGAGGAAGGTGTCGGTCTTGAAAAATGGCGAGTTGTTGTCGCCCACGAAGCGAACAATCATCAATCCGTTCTTCACCTTCACGTGTTCCATACCGAGGTTGATGGCCTCGTGACGTAGGCGCACCACGTCGCAAAGCACGCGCACAGGCTCTGGGATAGCTCCAAAGCGGTCCTTGAGTCGAACCATAAGTGCCTCGAACTGCTCGTCGGTGTGCATAGCATCAATCTCACGATAAAGCCTCAACTTCTCACTCTGTGAGCGAACGTAACTATCTGGGATAGATGCGTCTACGTCAATATCAATAGTAGCATCGTCAACAAACGATACCTCCTTCATAGCGTCGTTCTCGGCCTGCGACAAGCCCGAAACATCGAGGCCCTCGGCACGAAGCTCCGAGATAGCCTGGTTGAGAATCTTCTGATAGGTCTCAATACCGATATCGGCGATAAAGCCACTCTGCTCGGCACCCAAGAGGTTACCCGCACCACGAATATCGAGATCCTGCATCGCAATGTTGAAACCCGAACCGAGGTCGGAGAACTCCTCAATGGCACGTAGACGACGGCGTGCCTCATCCCCAAGAAACTCGTTTGGAGGGGATAGAAGGTAGCAAAAACCCTTCTTATCCGAGCGTCCTACACGGCCACGAAGCTGATGTAGGTCGCTAAGACCAAAGCGGTGTGCATCGTTGATAATGATGGTGTTAGCATTGCTGATGTCGATACCATTCTCGATAATCGTCGTAGCCAGCAGCACATCGAATTCACCATAGATAAAGTCCATAATCAGCTTCTCGAGCTGCTCGGCAGGCATACGTCCGTGACCTACGCCCACACGTGCCTTGGGACAAAGACGTGTGATAAGGCCCTGAATCGTGAGGATATCCTCGACGCGGTTATGCACGAAATATACCTGACCACCACGTGCCAACTCCTCCTCAATAGCATCGCGGATGACATCCTCCGAGAAGACGTGCGACTCGGTAACTATAGGCTGACGGTTTGGTGGTGGGGTAGATATCACCGAGAGGTCGCGAGAACCCATAAGCGAGAACTGCAACGTTCGCGGAATAGGTGTTGCGGTGAGGGTTAGGGTGTCGACAGAGACGGAGAGCTGCGTGAGTTTCTCCTTCGCTGCCACGCCAAACTTCTGCTCCTCGTCGATGATTAGGAGTCCCAAGTCGCGGAACTCTATCTGCTTCGAGAGCATCTTATGTGTACCGATGAGGATGTCAATCTTGCCCGCCTTTAGGTCCTCGGCAATGCGTCGGCTCTCCTTTGCTGATTTTGTGCGGTTTATGTACTCCACCGTTACGGGGAGGTCGCGCAGACGCTCCGAGAAGGAGCGATAGTGTTGTAGGGCAAGGATAGTCGTAGGCACAAGAACTGCAACCTGCTTACCATCGCACGCCGCCTTAAACGCCGCGCGGATGGCAACCTCGGTCTTTCCGAAGCCCACGTCGCCACATACAAGGCGGTCCATAGGCTGCTCCGACTCCATATCCTTCTTCACCGCAGCGATGGCGGTCTGCTGGTCTGGAGTATCCTCCCATTTGAACGATGCCTCCAGCTCCTGCTGAAGATAGCTATCCTCGGAGAAGGCAAAGCCCTTCGAGGCCTTACGCTTGGCATAGAGGGCTATCAGCTCGCGTGAGATATCCTTAACGGCCTTCTTCGTGGTAGCTTTGAGCTTCTGCCAAGCACCATTTCCGAGTTTATAAATCTTTGGTGGCTCGCCCTCGCCACTCTTATATCGAGATATGCGGTGCAGGGCGTGAACATTTACAAAAAGGATATCGTTATCCTTGTATATCAGCTTAATAGCCTCCTTCGTGCGACCATTTTCGTTCAGCTTAACAAGACCTCCGAAGCGTCCTACGCCGTGGTCGATATGCACAACGTAATCTCCCACCTTCAGGGCGTTAAGCTCCGCGACGGTCATCTGCTCATCGCGCTTTATCTCGCCACGTATGCGGTAACGTTGGTAGCGGTCGAAAATCTGGTGGTCGGTATATACGCAGAGCTTCAGGGCGTTATCCACAAAGCCCTCGTGAAGTACCACATCCTCGGCGCGGAAATCGACGTTGCGGCGACCTACCTGATGGAAAATATTTGTAAGTCGCTCTATCTGAGCCTTGTTATGCGAGAGGATAGTTGTCGTATATCCACGCTCGTTGTTCCAGCGAATGTCATCCGCAAGCATCTCGAAGTTGCGGTTGAAGGCTGGCTGTGGCGTGGTGTCGAAGGTGATGGTTGTGGTTGCCTGGCGCTCGCGGATGTTATTCTTACGAAGGGTGAGAGTCATTGACTCCCAATCCTTTAGCAGTGATTGTCGTGAGGTGACCTTGCGCGCTAACTGCTGCGCCTCATCCTCGTTTTCGGCCATCTCAAGCACCTTACGGCGGATATCTGCAATCTTGCGCAGCGAGAAGTCGCCATCGCCAATCCACCACGTAGCACCCTCGGCAAAGCGGGCAAGAGATACACGTTCGCCTGACTCCTCCGATTTATGGATGTTAGGGATGATGTCCACCGCCTCGGGACGCTCGGCAGAGAGCTGACTCGAGATATCGAAGCGGCGTAGTGAGTCTACGCTATTGCCAAAGAAATCAACACGATAGGGTTTAGACTCGGCATACGAGAAGATATCGACAATACCTCCACGTACGGAGTATTGACCTGGCTCATAAACGAAATCTACACGCGTAAAACCCTGCTCCACAAGCCACTCCACAAGGTCGTTCTGCTCGAGAGTATCACCTACGGCAATGCGCAACGACTGTGCATTGAGGCTTCGGCTATCAATAACCGTCTCGGCAAGAGCCTCGGGGTAGGTGCATATTGCCAAGTAGCCATCTTTGAAGTTTGTGATGGCATTCAAGGCTCCCGTGCGACGGACTATACCTTGTGGGTCCTCGGCACCATAGGCCGCCGAGCGTTTATAACCCGATGAGAAGAAGGCAACTCGCTCTTCGTCAAGGAGTTCGTATAGGTCATTTACGAGGTATGCTGCGGCATCACGGTCATCAGCAAGGAAGATATGTATACCTCCCAGCCTTTCGACCATATCGGCAGCATAAAGCGAATAAACTCCACCGACCATCTGTTCGAGATGGACGGTAGAGCCTATATTTTCCAAACTTTTTTTAAGCTCTTCCGCACGTTTGGAGTTGCGGATGAGTCCCTTTAAATAGTTCATTTCGCTTCAGTTAGCAATTACTCATTAGAGTTTATGAGAAGCGACTCTCCCTTTTTATCGAGGTAACTAACATCAATCATACCGATACTCTGGTCGGTGGTTATCTTGATGCGTAGCTTGTACTTGAAAATCCAACGAAGCCTTCGTGAGATGAATCCCTGCTCCAAGTAGGCCTTTACATATGGACTTACCCTGAGGTTTACATATTTGAAACCCTTCTCGGCAAGTAGCTGTATCTGTCCCTCAATCTTCTTCTCGAGGAGTATCGTAGGCTCAATCTTACCTGTGCCGTGGCACGTAGGGCAGGTGTCCGAAATCTCGTTAATAGCAATAGGACGAACACGCTGGCGTGTAATCTGCATAAGACCAAACTTCGTAAGCGGAAGGATCGTATGCTTCGCCTTGTCCGAGTCCATAAGTTTCTGCATCTCCTGGTAGAGAGTCTGTCGGCTCTGCTGCTTACGCATATCAATGAAGTCGACAATGACAATACCTCCCATATCGCGAAGACGTAGCTGACGTGCTATCTCGGCTGCTGCGGCAAGGTTTACTTCGAGTGCTGTCTGCTCCTGGTCATCCTCGGCCTTTGTGCGGTTACCCGAGTTAACGTCGATGACGTGCATAGCCTCCGTATGCTCGATAATGAGATAGGCACCGCGACGTAGCGATACATACTTTGCAAATAACGACTTTATCTGTTTCGTGACATCGAAGTTGTCGAAGATTGATACCTTACCCTTATACAACTTCACCATATGCTCCATCTCGGGCTTTATGGCGTGGATATAGCTCTTAATCTCCGAGTGCATCATCTCGTCGTCAACGATAATCTGGGAGAATGTGTCGTTGAGCGAGTCACGAATAATGGTATTTACGCGGCTCATCTCGCTCATTAGGCGGGTAGGTGCCGCACCCTTACGCATCGCGTCAAGGGTTTTGTTCCATCTCTCAACAAGAGAGAGTATGTCTTGCATAATGTCGATGTCCTCGGCCTCGGCAGCTGCCGTACGTATGATGACACCGAAGTTCTGTGGTAGTACCTCGAGGGCTACCTTTCTAAGTCGTTTCTTTGCAGTGTTCGAGCGAATCTTGGCGGATACGAAAACCTTGTTCGAGAATGGCACCAACACTACATTTCTACCAGCAAGTGATACATCTGCCGTAAGACGTGGTCCCTTTGTTGATATCGCCTCCTTGGATATCTGAACCATAATGGTCTGTCCCACCTGAAGATGATCGCCTATGCGTCCCTCCTTCTCCAGCTGTGGCTCGAGCTTCATACTCTCCACACGCACCATACGCTTCTCGCGGCTATCTACAATGCGTTGTAGCGAGGAGAAGTTCTGGCCTAAATCGAGATAGTGGATAAAGGCATCTTTCTCGTGTCCTATGTTCACGAATGCTGCGTTCAGACCCGGCATAATCTTACGTACGCGACCCAAGTAGATGTCGCCTACCGAAAAGCCTGTCTGACAGCGTTCTTTGTTCAACTCGACAAGCACCTTGTCCTCGCAGAGTGCTATCGAGACCTCCGTTGGATTTACATTGATGAATAACTCTCTGTTCATAGATGCAATGTAAATCAGTTAGAAAATCAGAGAACTCAAAAGAGTATCTCTCTCAATGTTTCACCCGTCCCCACGGGAGGAGTGAAAATAGGTGAAGCTAAGGACTTGCCTTAGCTCCAACTATGTCCCAAAAGAAGGATTACTTCTTCTTATGACGATTCTTGCGAAGACGCTTCTTACGCTTGTGCGTCGCCATCTTATGACGCTTGTGCTTCTTTCCGTTTGGCATAACTTATAATATTAAAGGTTTGTAACTTCTGTGTTATCCTTATTTAACATCGCTTGAAAAGCTCTTTGCAGGCTTGAAAGCAGGGATGTTGTGCTCTGGGATAGTGATGGTAGTGTTCTTAGAGATATTACGAGCAACCTTCATAGCACGCTTCTTGATGATGAAGCTACCGAAGCCGCGCAAATATACATTCTGGCCATTTGCCATAGCGTTCTTAACGCTCTCCATAAAAGCCTCAACAATAGCCTGAACCTGAATCTTCTCTACGCCAGTTGACTTTGCAATCTCGTTTACGATGTCTGCCTTTGTCATAGTTGTAAATAGTTTATTTTGTTTATTTTTAATACAAGTGTTCAACAATCTTTTGCCCAAAATAGGGGCTTTTAGCAAAAAAATGTCTGCAAATATACGGCAACTTTATATAATATGCAAGCAAATAGCTAAAAAATAGACTCTTTTTTATCCACGCAACCCATTGGGTGGCAAATAATAGACTATTTTGTGGGCTACTATTTGAAGCTGTTAAGTGCAGTTGCCAAACCTACGACTGCCTGGTCAAGACCATCCTGGATTTTGCTGCCTATCATCATCTTCATCATCATATTCAACTCGGCGTGCAAGACCATACGGATGCGTGTGTCGCGCTCGGCAACCTCCTTGAGCTGAATCCAAAAGCTGAAATCGACAGGGATGCCACCCTGGTCGGCAACAATCTTAACGTGCTTATTCTCAGCCTTTTCCTCGATGCGAAGTGCTACCTTCATACCCTTGACCTTGAACGAGCAGCTGTCGGGTGTAGCCTCCCACTCCTCGACCTTATCCTGAATAGCTGGTGTCATAAGATCCATACGCGAGATGATTGGGAAAATCAGTGCTGCGGGGTGGTTTATCTGTTGCTGTTTTGATTCGTATTTCTCCATAGTTCACATTGTTAATGTAAAAAGTGCGACAAAGGTAATCAAAATTACCTAATTACAAAACGGCGTGCTGTCTCCGAGAGAATCTCAATCTTCACAACCATAGTATCTTCTGGAAGTAGTGCCTCCACCTTCTCAGGCCACTCCACGAGGCATAACTCACCCGATGAGAGGTACTCCTCGGAGCCAAAGTCGAGGGCCTCCTCGATACGGTCGATGCGATACATATCGAAGTGGTATATCGTGCGCTCTCCTTCATACTGGTTTACGATTGCAAACGTAGGGCTTGTCACATCATCCTCCGAGCCGAGATACTTTGCTATCTGGCTTACGAGAGTGGTCTTACCAGCGCCCATAGGTGCGTCGAGAGCCACGACAGTTCTGCCGTTGAGCGACTCCACAACAGCCTCGGCAACCTTATCAAGTTCGTCCAATGAATTTATCTCTATAATCTTCTCCATATTCTATTTATATATATAAGTATTAGGCGGTTATCTTCTCTTTGGCTTCAGCACTGCAAATGGAACTATCATCTCCTCCATAGATATTCCACCGTGCTGGAAGGTATTTTTGTAGTAGCGTATATGTCTATTCGCGTCGTTGTTGTAGACCAAGAAGTCGCGGTTGTAGGCAAAGATATAGCTCGACGTTAAGCGTCCCGAAGGGAGCTGTACATCCTCGGGGCGTGTAACCTCATACACCTCGCGGGCGTTGTATGCAAGGTTACGGCCTGTCTTATATCGTAAGTTTGGCGATGTCTCCTTGTCGCCCGTCACGCGCACAGGGTTGTCAACGCGGATAGTGCCGTGGTCGGAGGTTATGATAACCTTATGTCCGTGTTCGGCAAGTAGCTTGAGGAGTGTATATAGCTCCGAATGTTCGAACCACGAGCGGGTGAGGGAGCGGAATGCTGCCTCATCGTCGGTAAGCTCACGGATGATATCGGTTTCGGTACGTGAGTGCGAGAGGATGTCGAGGAAATTGTAGATGATGACCGAGAAATCGGCATCGTAGACACGCTGCATATTCTCCAACAGTCTACGGCCAGCCTCGGGGCGCACCAACTTATCGAACGACATCTTATACTTCTTACCCGACTGAGTAATAAGACGTTGCAGGAACTCCTCCTCGTACATATTTTTGCCGCCATCCTCATTGTCGTTGAGCCACTTATCGGGCATCAGCTTGTCAATTGCAAGGGGCATCAAGCCAGCAAAAAGGGCGTTGCGCGCATACTGCGT
>JADBON010000099.1:0-5329 GCA_015656305.1 Alistipes sp. | reverse complement strand
TTATGGTACCACTCGTAGGTAACCACAAGGAGCTTCGCTACCAGAAGAACATCATCGACAGAACTGCTGAGGCTGTATTCGCAGAGCGTAACGACCGCATCGAGTACTTGGTAGGTACTATGATTGAGGTTCCACGTGCTGCTGTTACTGCTAACCAGATTGCAGAGGTTGCAGAGTTCTTCTCATTCGGTACTAATGACCTTACTCAGATGACTCTTGGTTTCTCACGTGACGATATCGCGAAGTTCTTGCCAGTATACTTGGAGAAGAACATCCTCAAGGCAGACCCATTCAAGGTATTGGATCGCAACGGTGTTGGCCAGCTTGTTCGTGAGGCTGTATTCAAGGGCCGTACAACTCGTCCAGACTTGAAGTGTGGTATCTGCGGTGAGCACGGTGGTGAGCCATCATCAGTAGAGTTCTGCCACTACGCAGGTTTGAACTACGTAAGTTGCTCTCCATTCCGTGTACCTATCGCACGTTTGGCAGCCGCTCACGCAGCTCTTAACGAGTAATAATAATATATTAATGTAAGGGCTACTCCTCGGGGTAGCCCTTATTTTTTTAGCGATATAACCATAGTTTGGGAATAAATGTCATTTTTTTGCAAAATTAATTACAAATATTTGGCAGATTCAAAAAAATGCATTAATTTAGTAGTACGAAACGATAATTACTAACATTAATCTTAATACTTTAAAAATTATGATTATCACATTTAACGAATTGCGCCGCATCAAGGATAAGTTGCCTAGTGGTAGCTCGCAGCGCATAGCAGACGAATTGGGAATCGACGTAGACACAGTACGTAACTACTTTGGTGGTAAGCACCTCGAGGCGAAGGACGGTGCTGGTATCCATATTGAGCAGGGCCCAGATGGTGGCGTTGTTACATTGGATGACACTGCGATTTTCGACGCTGCAATGCGCATCTTAAACGAGCAGAAATAAGGCAAATATTCTTTCTATAAGAATCTGAGGCTGTTGGCAAGTGATTGTCCGCAGCCTCGCTTATTTTTGGGAATGTAAACAAGCGAGCGAATATCCCATTATCTCTACCCTATTTTCTCGAAATTTCACATTGTTTGTTGCATTTATATTTTTTTCGTATCTTTGCACGTTATATATACAGAAGCGAAGTGGAACTTATTACCAACATACTCATCGAATATCTCAAGCACAACAAGCGTCTTGTGGTGCCAAAGCTCGGTGCGTTCATCGTGAAGCAGCCTTCGGGTGTCATACGCTTCTCGGAACTGATACGCAGCGACGATGGCGTACTACGCTCGTTACTAACGGCTTATGGTGCGAAGGAGATTGAGGCTATGGGTATGATTGACCGTTTGGTATTTGAGATCCACCACGCCATTAGTCAGGGTAATACATTCACAATCGAGGGCTTTGGAGAGTTCTCTCCAGGTGATAATAACACCATAACCTTCAAGCACTTCATCGAGCCAAAGACCTTTGGTGGTAAGATTAAGCCTCCTGTCGAGACCTTCGATGCCGAGAGAGATAGAGTGCTTCGTGCTATGGGGCGCGAGGTTACGCCACGAACAAAAGTCGAACCAGTTGAGAAGCGCAAGACTACGACGGAGAAACGAGAGAAGAAGGAGGTAGAGAGTGCCTCTATCGTGAAGCCGGATGCCTACCTTCGAGGTCTGAACTACGACAAGGCCAATAAGGGACGTCGTGGTGATGAGCGCGGTGATGGCAGACGCAAGGGTGGCGCTCGCACGCTTGTTGTCCTACTATTGATACTCCTTGCAGCAGGCATCGTATGGGGATTATGGATGTGGCGAGGCGATATCACCCCAGCGACTTATAACAACGACGCGACCACTGACATAGAGACAGATACTCTCCTCAATATGGAGGCCGATAGCACACTCATCAACAACGTGGATATCACAACCGCCGAGGAGGCAAACGAGAATAAAACGGAGGATATATCCTCTAACAATAGCTACCTAAACCCTCAATTCTAACCAACAGAGGGGAAGTGTAACGATAAAGAGAAATAGTATATGACAGCAAATGAACTTCTAACTGTAAAACAACGTTTCGGCATTATCGGTAATGCCGACGCGCTCAACACAGCCATAGAGGTTGCGATGCGTGTCGCACCTACCGACCTTTCGGTTCTTGTTACGGGAGAGAGTGGTGTTGGTAAGGAGTTTTTTCCACAGATTATCCACGCCTACTCTTCGCGTAAGCACAATAAATACATAGCTGTTAACTGCGGTGCGATTCCCGAGGGTACTATCGACTCAGAGCTTTTTGGACACGAAAAGGGTTCATTTACAGGCGCTATCGACAGTCGTAAAGGATATTTCGAGGAGGCAGATGGCGGAACTATATTTCTGGATGAGGTTGGCGAGCTGCCCATCTCAACACAGGTACGCTTGCTCCGTGTGTTGCAAACAGGAGAGTTTATGCGCGTAGGTTCTGCGAAGGTGCAGAAGACCAATGTGCGTGTGGTAGCTGCAACAAACAACGACCTCCTTAAGTCCATCAGCGAGGGACGTTTCCGCGAGGATTTATACTATCGTCTCAACACCGTACCTATCAGCGTTCCAGCACTTCGTGAGCGCAAGGGCGATATTCATCTTTTGTTCCGTAAGTTTGCCAGCGACGTGGCGGTGCAGTACAATATGCCTGCAATAGTACTCGACGAGGGTGCGCGTATCCTCCTTGAAAGTTACCATTGGCGTGGTAATATCCGTCAGCTTAAGAATGTTGCCGAGCAGATTTCAGCCGTTGAGCAGAGTCGCAATATCACCGCCGACATCCTACGCCGCTACCTTCCTGATGAGAGCTACTCGGTAAGTACGCTCAACGATCAGCATAGCTACGAGAATATGGCTACGGAACGTGAACTTCTGTATAAGATACTCTTTGATATGCGCAACGATATCAACGAGTTAAAGCGTATGATGAGCGAGGCTATACGCGGCGGTATGCAGCAGTCACACTCACCACAACCACACGCCCCACAACACGAGGTCGTAGGCCTTCTTCCCGAGGCCACCACACCTATCGCCCACCGCGAGGAGGAGGATTTCGTAGTGGAGGTTATGGATGAGATTCCCGCGCGCGAGATGACCAAGGATGATATGCAGCGTGAGCAGATTATTCAGGCGCTGCAACGCCATAACTATCGTCGCAAGGATGCAGCAAAGGAGCTATTCATCTCCGAGCGCACGCTATACCGCCGAATGAAGGCATTGGGCATTGATGATGATTCAAAATAGAGATATGAGAAACTTACTAAATAAATTGGCATTGTTTGCTATTGCCACAGTGGCAATGTTATCGTTTTCGGGTTGTGGCTACAAGGTGACATACAACCTTTCGGGAGGCTCTATTCCTCCCGAGGCAAAGACCTTCTCGGTAGCATATTTTCCAAACAATGCACCTATGGTTGCTCCAACGTTGAGTAACGTGCTCACCGAGGCGTTGCGCGATAAGTTCTCGCGTCAAACCCGCTTGGAGCAGGTCGAGGAGGGCGGTGATTTTGCTTTCGAGGGAGAGATTACCAACTACAACTCCACAACATCATCTATTTCGAGTGGTGACTATGCACTCCAAAACCGCCTTACGATTACCGTTAAGGTAAACTTCCAGAACGCTGTGGACCAGACCCTTTCGTTCAACAACAAGACCTTCTCGTCGTATGCCGACTACGATGCCTCGCAGCTTCTTGTCGATGTTCAGGACCAGCTTATCGAGGAGATTGTCGACGACCTTGTGACGGATATCTATATGGCTGCGGCTGGTAACTGGTAAAAAGTCAAGTTATGAAGAGTCGTACATCGGAAGAGTTACGTAGCCTGGTGGAGAAATACCCTTGGTGGAGTGGAGCGCGTATGGAGCTTCTTCGCAGGGAGATTGCTGCAAACGGCAAGAACTGCCCTACTCAAGACGCACATACCTCACTTTTAGCGCAACTACACCCTACTGCGATTATCCCACTTCGCACCGTAGATGTATCGCGCCTCACACAACTTACTACGGATGACCTTATCGACCGCTTCCTAAAGCGCGATGACTATCGAATAGTCGCCGAAGATGGTAGTGCCGAGGACCTCGCACAGGTAGAAATCGAGGATGAGGAGGATATGGTGAGCGAAGATTTGGCAGAAATTTACCTTAATCAGGGATTATATGACCAAGCAATTGACACTTATCGCAAATTAAGTTTGCTAAATTCAGAAAAAAGTGTTTACTTTGCGGGACTAATTGCAGAGATAGAAGCAAAAAAGAATAGATAACTATACTGAAAAATTAAATTTTTAGCTTTATGTATACATTTTGTATTGTTATGATTATTATTGCAAGTATTTTGTTGATACTTGCAGTATTGGTACAGAGCCCAAAGAGCGGTATGGCTGCTAACTTTGGTGCTGCAAACCAGACTATGGGTGTTCGCCAGACTACAGATTTCTTGGAGAAGTTTACTTGGGCAATGGTTGCTGGTATCGTATTCTTCACACTCTTGTCTGTAATCTCATTGCCAAAGTCAGGCAACGAGCAGGCTGTTATCGGTCTTGACGAGATTACTAACACCTTGACCGAGAGCACAGAGGCTGTTGAGGAGGCTGTAGTTGAGGAGGGCCTTACAGTAGAGGCTGACGCCGAGGGCGCAACTGCAGAGGAGACTGCAACAGAGCAGGCAGAGTAATCACCCTGTCACACAACGAACTACCCTGCTATTCACGTAGCAGGGTATTTTTTTGCTCACTGCGCTATATATAATATATATATGTATGCAAATAATTTAGCGAATGTGTTGCAGATTTAAAAATAATTACTACCTTTGCACCGCATTATGCAAAAAACTAATTAATTTTTTAAACGTATGAACAATTACGAAACCGTTTTCATTGTCACTCCCGTCCTCTCAGACGCACAGGTGCAGGAGGTTGCTGACAAATTCCAGGGCGTAATCACCGAGAACGGCGGTCAGATTGTGAATGTGGAGAACTGGGGCTTGAAGAAGCTTGCTTACCCTATTCAGAAGAAGACTACCGGTTTCTACTTCCTTGTAGAGTTCACTGGTGAGGGCTCAATCATCAACACACTCGAGACACAGTATCGTCGTGATGAGCGTGTAATCCGTTTCTTAACTTTCAAGCAGGACAAGTTCGCTGTTGAGTACTCTCAGAAGCGTCGCGCTAAGCTTGCTAACCAATCACAGGAGGAGTAAACTATGGCAGAGAACACACAGCAGGGTGCATCAGAGATCCGCTATCTCAACCCAGTATCAGTAGACGTAAAGAAGAAGAAGTACTGCCGCTTTAAGAAGCTCGGTATCAAGTACGTAGAT
>JADBON010000164.1:0-3826 GCA_015656305.1 Alistipes sp. | reverse complement strand
CTCGGTAGCATAGTCGTAGAGCATCATAGTACCCTTACCCTGACGCATCGCCTCACCCAGCGATGTCATCATACGCTCACGGTGTGCATCACCCACCACAAGGCGGTCGACAACCAAATCAATCGTGTGAATCTTATAGCGGTCGAGCTTCATACCTGGCGAAATCTCACGTATCTCACCATCAATACGGGCATAGATATATCCCTTGCGCGACATCGTCTCGAAGAGTTCCCTATAATGTCCCTTACGCCCCTTAACCACAGGGGCAAGGAACGCCACACGACGACCATCGAAGCCCTCTATCATAAGATTGCATATCTGCTCGTCGCTATAACGCACCATAAGTTCACCCGTATATGGTGAGTAGGCACGCGACGCACGAGCATACAACAATCTGAGGAAGTCATTAATCTCGGTTACAGTACCCACCGTCGAACGTGGGTTCTTATTTGTTGTCTTCTGCTCGATAGCCACAACGGGGCTAAGGCCCGTGATATGGTCCACGTCAGGGCGTTCCATATTTCCCACGAACTGACGAGCATAGGCCGACAGAGTCTCCATATATCGGCGCTGGCCCTCGGCATAGATGGTATCGAAAGCCAACGACGACTTACCCGAACCCGAGAGTCCAGTTACCACGACGAGCGCATCACGAGGTATCGTAACATCCACATTCTTAAGATTGTGAACCCTCGCACCTATAACCTCTATCTGCTTCTTTGCCATAGCCAACTACAACAGATGCGACAACAATGTCTGGAGTGAAATCCACCCCATCAAGTCTATAAAGAATACAACGATAATAAACAACGTAAACCAGCGCACGAACTTTACACCCCAGTTCATCGCCCAATGCGATGCCATCACCGCACCCACGATATTTCCTGCGCCGTGCAACAAGCCCGCCATCCACTCCACCTGACCATTATAGATAAACACCGCAAGGGCAAATGGCGTAGAGAGGAAGATTACAAAGCCCTTGATGACGTTTGCCGTAACGATATCCAAATCCATAGACCATATCGTGATTGCGAGAATCAAGAATCCAAGACCGATATAGATATATCCGCCATAGAAGCCGATGATGAAGAACCAGATATAGTGCCACCAACGGATATTCAGGCCGTGACCTCCCGTCACCTGCTGCTTATCCTTACCCAAGATAAGGTAGATAAGAATTATGGCAAGCACCACACTGAGGCATATCTTGAATACCGACTCGCTAACCTCGGTAGCAACCATAGCACCAAAGATATTACCCACAATGGCAGGAATGGACAACAACAAGCCACTCTTTACGTGAAGCATACCCTTGCGTAGGAACGAGATTGTAGCAGATAGGTTCTGCAACAACACCGCAATACGATTGGTACCATTGGCAATACCAATAGGCATACCCATAGCCATAAACAGCGACATCGTAATCACCGAGCCACCACCACCAAGAGTATTGATTATACCCACGATAACTCCCGAAACAAGGAGTAATACTATTTCATTGACACTCATACGTTCAACACTTTACTTTATTTCAAACTCATCGGCATCCACCGCCACATTAAATTTCTCCTTAAATCGCTGCAAAGCCTCGATATCCAACTCCGCAACCGCAATGCCCTCCATAGCACCCATATCCACAACCTCTCTACCACAGTAGTCCACAACCGCCGAGTCGCCAACATACTCCAACTCTGGCTCACTGCCAATGCGGTTAACGCCTACGACATAGGCCTGATTCTCGATAGCCCTGGCACGAAGCAACGTGCGCCACACCTCTCTACGTGGCTTGGGCCATAGGGCAACATAGAGTATCGCATCGTAGTCGCCACGCTGACGGCTCCACACCGGAAAGCGCAAATCGTAACACACCTCCAACAAGTATCTCACACCGCGCCACTCTACAACCTTACGCTCCGCACCTGCCCTATATCGCAGATGCTCACCACCAACCGAAAATAGATGTCTTTTGTCGTACCACTCCACACCTCCGTCAGGCTTCACAAAGTACATACGATTATAGTACTCCTCGCCCTCCTTCACCGACACCGAGCCTACGATAGCAGCCTTCATACGCTCTGCCATACGTTGCATCCATCGCAGCGTCGTGCCATCATCCGCAACACCCTTTGGGTCAGTCACAAAGCCCGTCTGAAACATCTCCGACATCACAACGACATCCGCCTCCACACCCTCGAGCATACGCTCCAAGTGTGCAAGGTTTGCCTCCACATCACACCACGCAATATCGCGCTGCACTATCGCCACTCGTTGTCTCATCGCTTTGTCGCTATATAGAAGAGGTCGAAGCACCTCTGGTGAACATCTACAATCTTATAGTTTTCCATCTTAATACCCTCCGTAAGGCTCTTATTCGCACTATGGAGCCTACGGCGGTTAAGACGATTCATAATATCGTAAGGAATCTGCAACAGCCAGCGAGGCAACCACCACTGCATACGCAACACATCGAAGCGCATAATACGATGCACCGACTCCCTATTCTTCTCGTAATACTCCCACACTCGCTCATCGCCCTCCACGCCACGAGCCTCAACCTCTGCAAATGGTGCAAGCAAGGTCTTAAACTCCGACGGTGTATACTCCCTCACGTGCCAGGGGTTACGCGTAAGCGACATTGGTTTATTAGGCGTACTTACGATAAACTTTCCGCCAGGCTTCAGCACTCTATGTACTTCGGTCACGAAGTCCTTGTCACGACGAATATGCTCTATTACCTGAAACGACACCACGTAATCAAACGACGCATCAGCAAAGGGCAATGGTGGCACCTTCGCCTCCACGAACTCCACATTTGCGGGCAGCACCCCCAACTCCTCGGAGCGTGTTTTGTCGATAGTCGTAAAACGCTCAGCAGAGGGAGCCACTATCTCTGCGCCATAGCCAGTACCTGTGCCAATCTCAAGGACTCGTCCCGAGACAATACGCGAAGCCTCGACGTATGCCAAGCGCGAACGCTGGAATACATAATTATCGCTCGCATCGCGCGATACTCTCTCTGCGGTTTTAAGTGCCATTTGTCGGTTACTTTATTACCTCGATGCCATACTCTGTCTGGCGCACCTTGCCCTGCTTTAGGAGCATACCCAACGCACGCTTAAAGACCTTCTTACTCATACCCGTAAGGCGTGCCACATCCTGCGGATCGCTCTTATCGTTCACGCCAAGCACACCACCGTGAGCCTTAAGCATAGCCTCGAGCTTCACAACCGAGGTCTCCACCTCTGCCAAGCCTGTCTGCTGAAGGCTAACGTCGATACGCAAATCCTCGGTAATCTTACGAATCCAGCCCTTGCAACGGTCGCCAATGCGAATAGGACGGAAGAGCTGATTCTTATATATCATACCCCAATGGCGGTTGTTAAGCACCACGCGATAGCCAATCGGAGTCTCGTATGCCACAAACACATCAACCTCATCGTTGACCTTTACGGTGAGAGTCTCGTCGTTGTAGACAAAAGGCTTAATTTTGTTTGTCGCCACGCAACGTCCCGTACGCTCATCAACATACATATAGACTACGGTCTTCTGTCCCGCTACGACACCCCCCTGCTGGTTACGATTAGGCAAGAAGAGGTGCTTACCCGAGAGTCCCCAGTCGAGAAACGCGCCGTGAATACTCTTATCCACAACCTTAAGTGCAGCGACCTCACCCACCTTGATAAGCGGCTTCTCGGTCGAGGCTACAAGACGATCCTCCGAGTCGTGATATACGAAGACCTCCACCTCATCGCCCTCCTTCATATCGAGGCGTGTGAAGCGGTTAGGGAGCAACACCTCGTTGCCCTCATCATCCTTAAGGTATAGT
>JADBON010000221.1:0-2982 GCA_015656305.1 Alistipes sp. | reverse complement strand
TTCGGTGGTCAGTTCGCTAAGGCGGGTAACATTATCGTTCGTCAGCGCGGTACAGTACACAACCCAGGTGACAACGTGGGTATGGGTAAGGACCACACACTTTTTGCATTGGTTGACGGTACAGTTAGCTTCTGCAAGAAGACATCTGGTAAGTCATACGTTAGCGTTGTTCCAGTAGTGGAGTAACCTCGTTTGCACAGAGAAAAAAAGAGAGTCACCTGACTCTCTTTTTTTTTGTTTTGTAGTGGTTGATTAGAATCCTTGCTCAACAACAACCTTCTCGCTCTTCTGGAAGCTACGAACTGTAACATCCGCAGAGCGCACTTGGTCAGTGTCATTTGGCGCAATCTCCAAGCAGATACCAGATGTCCACGATGCCAACGCGCGAGTCTCGTAGTTGTTAATCACCTTTACAACCTTTATCCATCCCTCGACAGGTGTCATATCGCCATTTGTTGGGTCTATCTCCCAAATATCGCCATTAGGGTAAGAGATTGTAACATTGTCTACGCCTGTTGATGATACGGGGATGATAAGCTCTCCGCCATCACGTGATACGGTGTAGCGCTCCTGTGAAAACTCAACCATAGGAACATCCTTTGGTGCGCACGATGCTATGCCCATAGCAGCCAATGCAATGATAAATAAACGTTTCATCTTTTTTTGAGTATTTTAAATTTACAGGGCAAATTTACCCCCCCCCTTGAATTTTCCAAATTTTTGGACTAAAAAGTGAAAAAAATGTTTAATATTGTGTTATATAGCGCAGTAGGCATAGAAAAAGGGTAGTGTTGCGACACTACCCTTAAAGTTTGGTATCTCTTGCTGGAATTACTTGCGGAAGATGAAGTAGACCGCGGCAACAAGACACGCAAAGCCCGCAAGATGGTTCCACTTGAGTGGGTCGCCCTTGACGAAGAGAACGGCAAAGAGCGTAAAGACTACCAACGAGATAACCTCCTGGATAACCTTCAACTGCCAGAGTGTGAATGGGCCGCCAAGCTCCGCGCTACCAATGCGATTGGCAGGCACCTGGAAGCAGTACTCAAAAAGCGCGATACCCCAGCTGATAAGCACGATGGCTACAACACCGAAGCGCTGCAACTGCGACTTAAATGCAATATGTCCATACCACGCCAACGTCATAAAGATGTTCGAGCAGATGAGTAGCGCGATGGTTGATATTCCTCTTATAAGCATACCTTAAATAATCTTTTGTTAGTTTCGAGCCACAAAGGTAATCAATTTTGGGTAAGTTGTGCCTTCGTAGCTTAAAAGTTTTGATATCTCGCAATATTGTTGTAAATTTACACCAAATTTGCAAACTTTTATAAATTAAAATGATGAACAAGATTTTAGGATTTACAGTTATGGGTATCTTGGCACTTACTGCTTGTACCAATGTCGAGACTGAATCTGCTGAGCAGCCTTGGATTGTTGATCGTTTCGACGACATCAAGGTTATCCGCTATGAGGTTCCAGGTTTCGAGAATTTGACACTCCAGGAGAAGGAGTATGTTTACTACTTGGCAGAGGCTGCAAAGTGTGGTCGTGATATTCTTTTCGACCAGAACTTTAAGTACAACCTCGCAGTACGTCGCACTCTTGAGGCTATCTACACTGCTTCGGAGGTTCGCGAGGGTGAGGAGTTCGCAGCTTTCGAGAAGTACCTTAAGAAGGTATGGTTCGCAAATGGTATCCACCACCACTACTCTAACGATAAGTTCAAGCCAGAGTTTTCAGAGGCTTGGTTCCGTGAGCAGTTGGCAGCGTATATCAACGATGAGAATCGCCAGATTGAGGATGACTTCCTTTGCCAGATTATCTTCGACGAGACTCTCTATGCTTCACGCCTAAACCAGAAGGAGGGTGTTGATGTTATCACAGAGTCTGCAAACAACTACTACGAGGGCGTTAACCAGGCAGAGGTTGAGGCATTCTACGGCGGTATGGCTGCTGCGGATGCTAACAACCCAGAGCCTATCTCTTATGGTCTTAACTCAAAGCTCGTTAAGGAGAATGGTAAGATTGTAGAGAAGGTTTGGAAGGTTGGCGGTATGTACACCGATGCTATCGAGCAGATTGTATTCTGGTTGGAGAAGGCTGCAGCTGTTGCAGAGCCTACACAGCGTGAGGTTGTTGAGGCGCTTATCAAGTACTACAAGAGCGGTGACCTTAAGGATTTCGACGATTATAGCGTTCTTTGGGTTAAGGATACTGACTGCAACGTAGACTTCGTAAACGGCTTCATCGAGAACTATGGCGATCCACTTGGTCGTAAGTCTTCTTGGGAGTCTGTTGTAAACTTCCGCGATGTTGAGGCTTGCAAGCGTACTGAGATTATGGCTGCTAACGCACAGTGGTTCGAGGATAACGCTCCTATCAACCCTGCATATCGCAAGGAGGAGGTTAAGGGTGTATCTGCAAAGGTTATCACTGTTGCTATGCTTGGTGGTGACTGCTACCCTGCAACAGCTATCGGTATCAACCTCCCTAACGCTGACTGGATTCGTAAGGAGCACGGCTCAAAGTCTGTAACTATCGATAACATCACTTACGCTTACGACAAGGCAGCTCAGGGCAATGGCTTTGCTGAGGAGTTCGTACTCCGTGAGGAGGACCGCGAGCGTGCAAAGAAGTATGGTAAGCTTGGTGATGACCTTCACACTGACCTTCACGAGTGCCTTGGTCACGGTTCAGGTCAGCTTGCTCCAGGTACAAAGGGTGATGAGCTTCGCACATACTCTTCAACATTGGAGGAGGCACGTGCCGACCTCTTCGCTCTCTACTACCTCGGTGACGAGAAGCTCGTAGAGATTGGTCTTATCCCATCTTTGGATGTTGCGTGGTCACAGTACTCTGACTATATTATGAATGGTTATATGACTCAGCTTTCACGTATCGAGCTTGGTAAGGATGTTGAGGAGTCACATATGCGTAACCGTAAGCTTATCGCTGAGTGGTGCTACGAGAAGGGTAAGG
>JADBON010000141.1:0-4228 GCA_015656305.1 Alistipes sp. | reverse complement strand
TGTGGCAGTTGCCTCGAACCGTGCCGAGCCTCTCTTGGGCTCGGGCGGTGGGGCGGCGTCGCGGGTGGATAAGGTGTGGAAGTGGGGTGGAGATAACCTGCTTCCAGTAGCCCTCTCGTTGCTGGCACGTCGCTCGGTGGCGCACCGCAGAATCATCAACGACAAGGCTGATTATATCGCTGGCAAGGGTGTCGCGTATGATGAGCACGTTGCGCAGCTTGGCCACTTGGTGGAGTGTGCTAATGGCGATGGTGAGACGCTGCGAGGTGTTCTGTCGCGCCTGGCGATGGATATGGCGATGTTCGGAAATGCCTTTATGGAGGTTGTTACCGACGAGAGCCACTCCTTCCTTTCGTTCTACCACATCGATGCTTCGAAGTGTCGTGTTGCGGAGGACTCGGAGCATATCGTGGTGCATCACGACTGGTCGGCATTCCGTGCCGAGGAGGCATCGACTATTGCGCTCTACCCACGTTTCGAGGCGGGTGAGGATGGCGTGCTGCGCGCGGTGGTCCACTACAAGAGTTATGAGCCGATGTTCTCGCACTATGGCGTAGCGCCCTACATCGCGGGTTTGGATGCTGCGGCGATAGTCTACAAAACCGACCATTGGAATATCTCGCGTATAGATAATGCCTTCCAGCTTTCGGGTGTTATGATGCTCGATAATGCGGTGGATAACGAGCAGGAGGCAGACCGTATAGTGCGTATCGCCGAGGAGAAGTTTGCGGGAAATCCTGGTCAGGTGTTGTTTGTGCTACGTGGTGATAATGAGAATGATAACTCACGATTTATCCCTATCGACACCTCGTCGGATGGCGATTGGCAGAAGCTGCATACACAGGCCGAGTCGGACCTCGTTGTGGCACACTCGTGGTTCCGTTCGCTCAGTGGCTTGGACTACGCCTCGGGCTTCTCGACAGAGCGCATCCTGCACGAGTATGAGGTGGCGCTAAATACGGTTATTCTCCCACAGCAGGCTGAACTTATGGAGCCAATACGTGCGATAATTCGCGCGACGCTTGGCGTAGATGCCTCGTCGCTGGAGATTGTCAACCGCCCACCATCGCGCTCGAAGCCTATCTATATGCGAATATGGGAGGCACGTAAGGCTGATGGCTTGGACTATGACGAGAGTAGCCCCGAGCAGCAGCGCTTTCTGGCAGAGATAACAAAGTATAACATTCGTTCAATTGAGTAAGTTATGAGGACAATTGTAACACCGCAAGAGGTTGTGAGTTTGGCATTTGTAGACGAGGGATTGGTTACAATGTCGAAGATTTCGCTTACGGATATCGCCGTTGCCGAGAGTCGCTATCTTCTGCCGTTGGTGGGTGAGGCACTCTACGAGAAGCTCCTTAATGGGGAGTATGAGTCGCTGCGTGATGACTACGTTAAGCCTATGGTTGCGCTGTGGGCGCGCTACGTTGCCGAGCCTCTGTTGGAGGAGCGTCTTGGAGGTGGCTATGGCGACAAGTACACCGAGGCAGATGTAGAGGCTCGTGAGGTGGTTGTTGTGCGTCTGCGCCGCACCGCCTCGGCACTCTCTCGCCGCTTGAGCGACTATCTTAATGCTCATTGCGAGGAGTTTACGGAGTATAATCCCGCGGATAACCCTTTAAATCATTGTGTGATAGATGGAGGTATTGTTCAGATATTTTAGTGCTTTTGTGGCATCGCTATGTGGGCTTCTTTGCCCCATAGCACCACTTATCACCACCGCTACGCTCTTCATCGTTGTGGACTTTATTACGGGCGTCGTAGCCTCCCGCGCCGAGGCTCGCCGCGAGGGTAGAAGATGGTGGTTCGAGAGCCGTAAGGCGTGGCGTACGGTAATCAAGGCGGGCTTTGTTGCCATAGCCATTGTTATGATGTGGGTTCTTGATTACCACGTTTTGGAGTTTATGCATCTTAATATGGCAAAGCTATTTACGGGCTTTGTGTGTGGCGTGGAGTTGTGGTCGTTCTTGGAGAATGCGGCAACCATCAGTCGCGCTCCACTCTTTGAGTGGATGAGCCGATGGGTGAAGCGCCGTGTAGAGAGGGAGGTGAAGGATGAGTAGAGGCCTTAAAAATAATAACCCTGGAAATATTCGCCGCTCAAGGGAGCGATATGTGGGTGAGGTTTCGCCAAGTGCGGATGCGGAGTTTAAACAGTTCGAGAGCGTGGCGTATGGCTATCGTGCGATGTTTGTGTTGCTCGATAGCTATCGCCGAAGATACTCCTTGAATACCATTCGCCAGATGATAAACCGCTATGCTCCGCCCTCGGAGAACTTCACCGAGGGGTATATTCGCTTTGTGGCGCAGAGGACGGGAATACGTCCTGATGAGGCTCTCGATACCCGCTCGGAGCGTGATATGGTGCCTATTGTTATGGCGATGTCGGAGATTGAGAATGGCGTGAAGGCTGTGGTGGCGGATGTCGAGGCTGGCTGGGCGTTGTTCGAGGCCTCTGCGGCACGTTAAAGGTGTGTTAAATCTATGTTGTGTGGGGTGGCTCTCTTGGGAGCTGCCTCATTTTTTATGGTTAATTTTGAATGTTGGATAAATTTTCTTAAATTTGCGTGTTTGGAATATTTTATTCCAAGAGAGTGGATGAGAAATAAAATTTAAACACGTAAATATTATGAAAAGAATTCTTGTTACTGGAGCGACTTCAGGTATTGGTCGCGCTACCGCATTGCGTCTTTCGGAGCCTAACACCGAGATTATCATCACTGGTCGCCGTAAGGAGCGCCTCGAGGCTTTGAAGGCAGAAGTTGAGGCTAAGGGTGCCAAGTGCGTAGCCCTAAATTTTGATGTTCGCTCGGAGGCGGAGTGTATCGAGTATTTGAAGCCACTTGGCCGTGTGGATATCCTTATCAACAACGCAGGTCTTGCAGCGGGTTTGGAGCATATCGACAAGGGTGACTCACGCGATTGGGATGCTATGATTGATACAAACGTCAAGGGCCTTCTCTATGTAACGAAGATTATCAGCGGCGCTATGGTAGAGGCTGGTCAGGGTGGCCATATCATCAACATCGGCTCTATCGCTGGTACAGAGCCTTACGAGAATGGTGCGGTATATTGCGCTTCGAAGCACGCCGTACACGCTATCTCGCAGGCTATGCGTGCTGACCTCCTCTCGGCAGGTATCAAGGTTGGCGAGGTGCGCCCAGGTATGGTCGAGACCGAGTTCTCGGAGGTACGTTTCCACGGCGATAAGGAGCGTGCCGAGGGCGTTTATCGTGGTGTCGAGGCGTTGCAGGGCGAGGATATCGCCGAGGCTATCCACTGGATGCTCAACCTCCCAGCGCATATGAACGTTAACGATATTGTGCTTATGCCTACTTGTCAGGCTGGCGCATACTACACATATCGCAAATAGTTTAGGATTATGACAAAGAGTGTAAATATTCTCTTTGCCGTGCTTTTTAGCGTGGCATTTATGGCGTGCGGATGCACGAAGCCCGAGGGTGGTAACGAGCCAGAGCCTCAGAAGCCTGCCGCAGAGCGCTTCGAGGTGTTTCAGTTGTTGAACCCTTCGGATATCCCATACCGCATCCCTGCGCTTGCTGTGGCGAACGATGGTACGCTTATCGCTGTTGCAGACTATCGTCATAGCGGTACTGATATTGGCGTTACGGATAAGGGACGGATCGACCTCCACTATCGCCTCTCTAACGATAATGGTAATACGTGGAGCGAGGTAAAGACGCTTATCAATGGTCAGGGCGCCGAGTCACCAGATTTTATGAACGTAGGCTTTGGTGACCCTTGTATTGTCGCGGATAGAGAGTCGAGTCGTGTTCTATTGCTTTCGTGTGCTGGTAACGTGTCTTTCCAGAATGGCACGCGCCAGAAGCATCAGAATATCGCTCGCTTCTACTCGGAGGATTGTGGTAAGACGTGGAGCGCTCCCGAGGATATTGCCGAGAGCATCTACTCGCAGTTCGATGCGTCGTCGTATGGTCCTGTGCGCTCTATGTTCGTAGCGTCGGGACGTATTATGCAGAGCCGCATCACAAAGGTGGGCAACTACTACCGCTTGTATTGTGCGGTATTGGTGCGTGACCGTCAGGCAACGCATATGAATTATGTCCTCTTCTCGGATGACTTTGGTGGAACGTGGAAGGTGCTTGGCAATATCAACGAGCCTGCGGTCTACGGTACTGCCGATGAGCCAAAGGTTGAGGAGCTGCCTAATGGCACAATCATCATCAGCTCGCGCTACAATGGCGGC
>JADBON010000258.1:0-2567 GCA_015656305.1 Alistipes sp. | reverse complement strand
AAGTGCTTGTCGTTAATCTTCACACCCTGTGAACGGTAAACGTCCTGTGCCTCGTTAACAATATACTCCTGAACTGCAGTAGGTCCCTTGATTGCGAGGATGTCAGAAGGTGTTACAGCACCATCAGACAATGGAGTACCTGCGCGAACATAGTCACCGTCCTGAACAAGAATCTGCTTAGACAATGCAACGAGGTACTTCTTGACATCGCCAACCTTTGATGTTACAACAATCTCGCGGTTACCACGTTTAACCTTACCCATTGAAACCTCACCGTCGATTTCTGATACGACTGCGGGATTAGAGGGGTTACGCGCCTCGAAGAGCTCGGTAACTCGGGGAAGACCACCGGTGATGTCACCTGCGCCACCGAATACACGAGGAATCTTAACAAGGATATCTCCGGCTTTGAGTACCTGACCGTTCTCTACCACTACATGACCGCCCACAGGCAAGTTGTAGTTGTGCAATGTGTTACCATCCTCGTCGTTGATGCGGATGGTAGGTATCTTGTTCTTGTCCTTAGACTCGATGATAACCACCTCCTGCATACCTGTACTCTCGTCAGTATCTACCTTATATGTAATATTCTCGATAACCGATTCAAACTCAATCTTACCGGCAACCTCAGTTACAATTACGGCGTTGAAGGGGTCCCATGTAGCAACTACCTTTCCGGGCTCTACCAACTCGTCCTCACCGGCATAAAGTTTAGAACCGTAAGGTATATTGTGTGCCGACAATACGATTTCGGTGTTCTCGTCAACGAAACGTACCTCGCTCAAACGGCTTACTACAATCTTAACGGGTGAACCGTCCAAATCGATTGCATCAACAGTACGGAGTTCCTCGAATTTGAGGCGTGACTTATGCTTAGCCTTGATGCTTGCATCGGCAGCAATGTTACCCGCTGTACCTCCGGCGTGGAATGTACGAAGTGTAAGCTGTGTACCGGGCTCACCGATTGACTGGGCAGCGATTACACCTACAGCCTCGCCCTTCTCGACCATACGCTGGGTAGCAAGGTTACGTCCATAACACTTGGCACATACACCATGCTTAGACTCACAGGTAAGAACTGAACGTATCTCAACGCTCTCAATGGGTGAGTTCTCGATCTCATCGGCAATGGCCTCTGTGATAAGTTCGCCCGAAGCTACCAACAATTTACCTGTTGTGGGATGTATTACATCGTGAACAGATACACGACCCATAATTCTCTCGCCCAACTTGGCAACCACGTTGTCACCATTCTTAAGAGCTGTACATACAAGACCGCGCAATGTGCCGCAATCCTCCTCGTTGATGATGACATCGTGAGAAACGTCAACAAGACGACGTGTCAAGTAACCGGCATCGGCTGTCTTAAGAGCGGTATCGGCAAGACCCTTACGCGCACCGTGAGAAGAGATAAAGTACTCGAGCACCGAAAGACCCTCCTTAAAGTTCGAAAGAATCGGGTTCTCGATAATCTGTGCACCCTCGGCACCTGCCTTCTGGGGCTTGGCCATAAGACCACGCATACCCGAAAGCTGACGAATCTGGTCACGAGAACCACGGGCACCTGAATCGAGCATCATATATACTGAGTTGAAGCCCTGATCGTCGGTAGAAATGGTCTTCATAAGTACATCGGCCAAGTCTGAGTTGACGTGTGTCCACTCATCGACAACCTTGTTATAACGCTCCTTATCGGTAATAAGACCCAAGTTATACTCGGCAAGAATCTCCTCAACCTTTTCGTTACCCTTGCGTACCAACTCCTCTTTCTCCTTAGGAATGATAACGTCATCGAGGTTGAATGAGAGACCTCCCTTAAAGGCCATGTAATATCCGAGATTCTTGACACCATCGAGGAACTCAGCCGAACGGGCAACACCTACGCGCTTGATAACGTCGCTGATGATGTCGCGGAGTGACTTCTTAGATATGATGGTGTTGATATAACCCATCTCGCGGGGAACGAGCTGGTTCACGATTACGCGACCTACTGAAGTCTCGCGCAGAACCTGATAGTACTCGCCATTCTCGTTAACGTCCTCAACCATCACCTTAACAGGAGCATGGATATCTACGCGACCCTGATTGTAGGCAATAAGAGCCTCCTCGGGACCGTAGAATGTCATACCCGAACCAAGTGCGCCCTCGCGCAACTTGGTGATATAGTACAAACCGAGTACCATATCCTGTGAAGGCACTGTGATAGGAGCACCGTTCGAGGGGTTAAGTATGTTATGCGACTGCAACATGAGCATCTGTGCCTCGAGAATAGCCTCATTGCTCAATGGGAGGTGAACAGCCATCTGGTCACCGTCGAAGTCGGCGTTGAACGCTGTACATGCGAGCGGGTGCAACTGGATTGCCTTACCCTCAATCATCTTGGGCTGGAATGCCTGGATACCAAGACGGTGAAGTGTCGGCGCACGGTTAAGAAGCACAGGGTGACCCTTCATTACATGCTCGAGAATATCCCAGATGATGGGCTCGCGGCGATCAACAATCTTCTTAGCCGATTTTACGGTCTTGACAATACCACGCTCGATGAGCTTACGTATGATAAATGGTTT
>JADBON010000184.1:0-3542 GCA_015656305.1 Alistipes sp. | reverse complement strand
GGATAGCTCTCGTAAAAGGTGTCGCGCAAGGATGTCGGTGCATTGTAATCGTCACACGCCGAGAGTGTTACGGCAAGAAAGAGTGTGACAAACGAATATAAAAACTTTTTCATAATTTTGGTCAATAATTTAAGGTTATTTAGTGAATATGTGGTTAGTCGTCAATCTCGACCAAGCGCATATCTTTGTTGAACGTAAGCTCTCTGCCGCCTGTGAGTTTCACCTCCCAATTTCCACGCTCGCGTTTTAGCTCCGTGATGTTGCTATTTGGGTAGCGCTCCTTGACGTAAGTGCTAATCTTCTCGGGGATAAGAGTGTGTGGCACAGTGCTATAACGGCAATCAATCTCTTTCCAGGTGCCATCTCCATTGAACTCAATTTTTATGCCCGATGCAAAGACTACGTTGTACTCATTGCTTATTATATCCCTATCGAGGCTAACGTGCGACGCCTTCTCCTTGTGGAAGTATTTGTCTATAAACTCCTTAGCCTTCGCAGGAAGTTCGCTATAAGCGATAGGTTTGTCATCATAAAAAGTTCTGCTCTCTGTTGCGTAAAGCGTTGTGGCAGAGAGTATAAGTGATAAAATGATCGTTGCAAATATTTTCATAATTCTCATTTTTGGTTATTGTTATTTATTTTATGTCTATTTTCTGGTTGCAAATATTGTGCTTTTTTTTGAATTTACAAAGAAAAATAACCGAAAATATGATTTTTGTGGTTCAATTTTTCATTTTCCTAAACAAATGCCCTTTTTTGTTTGGTATATCGAAGGGTAGTGGCGGCCTAAATTTCAAAGATTATGCGAGGGGTGTGGTTTTATGAATCTTTATTGTTATAATTTTTTGCAATATTGTTACCGATTATATAAAATTTTTCATACCTTTGTATGTCTATACTATTAATGAGTAGGATATGGTGAACAAGAAATATACACTTTTGGAGGTTAAGTTGGGCGATAAGCGTTTGGAACGTGAGTTTTTAGACCTGCCCAAGAAGATTTATAAAGGCAACCCTAATTGGGTATGCCCCTTCGATAGTTCTATATTGGCAATCTTCGATCCTGCGAAGAACAAACTCTTCAAGGATGGTGAGGCTGTGCGTTGGGTAGCGTATAACAGCGCGGGAGAGTGTGTAGGTCGTATCGCTGCGTTCTACGATAAGGGCCACGCCTATGGCTATGAGCAGCCAACGGGCGGTTGTGGCTTCTTCGAGGCGATAGATGACCAGGAGCTTGCCAATGTGTTGTTCGATGCCTCGCGCGACTGGCTCAAGGCTCGCGGTATGGAGGCTATGGATGGTCCTATAAACTTTGGCTCGCGTGATGCGTGGTGGGGACTCCTTGTTGAGGGATATGAGTATCAGCCACTCTTCGAGAATCCATACCATCCGCCATACTACAAAGAACTCTTCGAAAACTATGGTTTTCAGAACTACTTCAACCAGAATACCTACGTCTGGAATATATACGATGATGATGTAAACGAGATTGTCCACGAGCGTGTTAAGCGTCTTATGTCCACGCCAGGCTATCGCTTTGCATCTATCGGCAAGGAGGATTTGTACTCCGCAGTCGAGAAGATTCGCACAATCTACAACAAGGCGTGGGCGTTGTTCACGGGTGTGCAACCTATGAGTGTTGAGGAGGCACGACAGATGGCTGACACTATGCGTCCGATTATCGACCGCAACCTTATCTGGTTTGCCTACTTCAACGACGAGCCTATCGGTTTCTTTGTTATGGTGCCAGACTTGAACCGCCTTATCGGTAAGTATAACGGTAAGTTCGGTATCGTGAACAAACTCCGTATGTTGTGGGACTTGAAGGTGAGGAAGAAGTGTGATAGAATCTTCGCTATCATCTTTGGCGTTGCACCAGAGTTTCAGGGCAAGGGTGTAGAGTCAGGATTTATGAAGGCGATGCTCGATGGCTATATCCGTACCGCAAAGAACGAGTATAAGAGTGTGGAGCTTGCGTGGATTGGCGACTTCAACCCTGTGATGAACCGTATGGTGGAGAAGTATGTGTGCGCGCGTAAGCACAAGATGCACACAACATATCGCTACCTCTTCGACCGCACAAAGGAGTTTACACGATGCCCACGTGTGGGCTTCAAGCCACGTTCTGCGCAGGAGACTCCAAAGGCCTAATTTAGGAAAGAACTTAATGTAAAACCAAATAACTTAAAACTATAAAACCAATGAAAACAACAGCTTTTACAAAGTACCATATCGCAAATGGTGCTAAGATGGCAGAGTTCGCAGGCTACAATATGCCTATCGAGTTCTCGGGTATTAACGACGAGCATATCAACGTTCGTGAGAAGTGTGGCGTATTCGACGTAAGCCATATGGGTGAGATTTGGGTTAAGGGCCCACGTGCTACAGAGTTCTTGCAGCGCATCACCACAAACAACGTTTGTGATTTGTATGACGGTAAGGTTCAGTACACTACAATGCCTAACGGCAAGGGTGGTATCGTAGACGATATCCTTGTTTACCGCATCAACGAGCAGAAGTATATGCTTTGCGTAAACGCCGCAAATATTGATAAGGATTGGGCTCACATCTGCGCTCAGGGTGAGGCTTATGGTATGCGTGCTGGCGAGGAGCTTGAGAATGCTTCTGATAGAACAGCGCAGCTTGCTATTCAGGGTCCTTTGGCTATGCAGCTTGTACAGAAGATGACCGACGAGCAGGTTGTAGATATGGAGTACTACACCTTTAAGCTTTGCAAGGTTGCTGGTTGCGACGTTATCCTCTCTACAACAGGTTACACAGGCTCTGGTGGTTGCGAGATTTATATGTACAACGAGGATGCTGACACTATCTGGGAGGCAATGTGGAAGGTAGGCGAGGAGTTCGGTTTGAAGAACATCGGCCTCGGTGCTCGCGATACTCTCCGTTTGGAGAAGGGCTTCTGCCTCTATGGTAACGATATCGACGATACTACATCTCCTATCGAGGCTGGTCTTAACTGGCTCACAAAGTTTGTTGAGAACAAGCCATTTATCGACCGTGAGTTGATGGAGGATCAGAAGAAGAATGGCGTTAGCCGCAAGTTGGTAGGCTTTAAGCTCATCGACCGTGGTGTGCCACGTCACGAGTATGCTTTGGCAGACCTCGAGGGTAACGAGATTGGCCACGTAACATCAGGTACTATGTCACCTTGCTTGAAGGTGGGTATCGGTATGGGTTACGTAAAGCCTGAGTTCGCAAAGGCAGGTACACAGATTGCAGTTGTTGTACGTGGTCGTTTGCTTAAGGCAGAGGTAGTACGCCTTCCATTCGTATAATTAATATATAGTATAGGGCGATTCGGCACCTTTTTTCGGGTGCCGAATATCTCTTTTTATAAAAAAGGTGAAAATTTTTGACAAAGAGGGATATATTTACAAAATTTATCTTACCTTTGTAATGTATTTTAGGACTAGGATGTCCAGTGCAAAGAAAATTTACTTTTTAATTAATCACATTATAACCTTTTAACTTAACTAAAACTATGGATGTAAAAGTTATTATGGCCAATTTGGAGGCCAAGC
>JADBON010000215.1:0-3071 GCA_015656305.1 Alistipes sp. | reverse complement strand
CTCGATGCCGAGATGATTTACAACACTATCGAGGAGCAGATCGTACCATTGTACTACGACCGCTCGGAGGATGGCGTTCCACATCGTTGGGTTAACTCTGTTAAGAGCTGTATTGCGGACATCGCTTCAAACTTCACAACAAACCGTATGCTTATCGACTACGAGGAGCGTTTCTACAACAAGTTGGCAGCACGTAAGTCACTCATCCTCGATAATAACTACTTGTTGGCACGTCAGATTGCAGCGTGGAAGCGTAAGGTTTCAGCAGCGTGGGACAACGTATCAATCATCGACGTTAAGCGCGCAGAGATTGAGAACGAGGCACTGTTCGTAGGTAAGAAGTACCACTTCGAGCTTACTATCGGTCTTGCAGGTTTGAGCAAGGAGGATATCGGTGCCGAGCTTGTTGTAGCTACACAGATTGAGGCTGGTCAGGCTGCAAACGTTATCGAGACACGCCGCTTGGAGGTTATCGCATCGGATGAGAACACCGTAACATTGGCTTTGGACTACGCTCCAGAGCACACAGGTATGTTCGACGTTGCGTTGCGAGTATTCCCTTCAAACGACAACTTGGAGCATCGTATGGACTTCGCACTTGTTAAGTGGGCATAACCACTTTAGCAATATCTCTCAAGATACCCGAGTGGCATTTCTGCTACTCGGGTATTTTTATGGACGTAAAAAAGTATGTTGTTGAGAAAATTATTATTACCTTTGTTCGTTGAATAACAAAAAAATATGATTATGAAACGTACAATCATCGACCTCTTCGAGGAGTCGGTAGCCAAATATGGCAGTAAAGAGTTTCTTCTTGAAAAGCACAACGGCAAATTTGAGCCTACGACATATAACGAAACAAAACGTCGCGCACTAAACATTGGTGCAGGTCTTGCAGCATTGGGTGTGGAGCGTGGCGACCGCGTCTCTATCCTTGCCGAGGGTTGTAATAACTGGATTATCTCGGAGTTGGGACTCCTCTATGCGGGTGCTATCAGCGTGCCTCTCTCGATTAAACTCGAGGAGGCTAACGACCTCACCTTCCGCCTTAAGCACTCGGATGCGAAGGTGGTATTTGTGTCGAACCATCAGCTTAATAAGATTCGCAATATCGTAGCGGAACTTCCTGATTTGAAATACGTTATCGTATGGGGCAATGTAAATGGAGGCCTTCTCGATGGTGAGATATCGCTCGAGGATATCGAGACTCGTGGCCAGGAGTGGCTTGAGGCGAACCGCGAGGCATTTATGGCTATTGGCAAGTCGTTACAGAATGATGACATCGCCACTATCACCTACACCTCGGGTACTACCGCAGACCCAAAGGGCGTGGTGCTTACACATCGCAACTATACGGCCAACGTCGAGCAGTCGTTGTCGGTTGTCTCTATCCCATCCGATTGGCGCACGCTTATCATTCTTCCTCTCGACCACTGCTTTGCGCACGTTGTAGGATTCTATATTATGATTGCTTGTGGTGCTGCGGTTGCAACTACCGAGGTTGGTCGCACACCTATGGAGACTTTGAAGAATATCCCTCTCAATATCAAGGAGGTACGTCCTCACTTCTTGCTCTCTGTTCCTGCCTTGGCAAAGAACTTCCGCAAGAATATCGAGACCACAATTCGCAAAAAGGGCAAGACCACAGAGCGCCTTTTCAACCTCGCACTTAAGACCTCGTATGCTTATCAGGCTGATGGCTACACAAAGGGACGTGGCTGGCGCGCACTACTTAAGCCTGCGGTGATGCTTTTCGACAAGATTCTCTACTCGAAGGTCCGCGAGGCATTTGGTGGCGAGTTGCAGTTCTTCATCGGTGGCGGAGCGTTGCTCGACAGTGAGCTTCAGCGCTTCTTCTACGCCATTGGCATCCCGATGTTCCAGGGCTATGGTCTCTCGGAGGCTACGCCTGTAATCTCTACCAACGCACCAACGAAGGGCAACCACCGCTTCGGCTCATCAGGCCGCTTGGTGCAGCCTCTCGAAATCAAGATTTTGGATGACGAGGGACGTGAGTTGCCAGTAGGCCAGAAGGGTGAGATTGTCATCAAGGGCGAGAATGTAATGGCGGGATATTGGAAAAACCCAGAATCAACAGCAGATACCGTACGCGATGGTTGGTTGCATACGGGCGATATGGGATATATGGGCGAGGATAACTTCCTCTACGTCTTGGGCCGCTTCAAGAGCCTACTTATCTCGTCGGATGGCGAGAAGTATAGCCCAGAGGGTATGGAGGAGGCTATCGTTGATAAGTCGCCATACATCGACCAGGTTATCGTCTACAACAACCAGAGCCCATATACCATTGCGCTTGCCGTAGGCTCGAAGGAGAACCTCAACCGCAAACTCGACGAGGAGGGTATTCAGGGCGAGGAGCGTTACACGCGTGCTGCGGCAATCATCGGCGAGGAGGTTGCGAAGTATCGTCGTGGTGGCGTCTATGCCGATGAGTTCCCAGAGCGCTGGGTACCTGCGGTGATAGCCCTTGCCGACGAGCCATTCACCGAGCAGAACGGACTTGTAAATAGCACAATGAAGGTGGTACGCAACAAGGTTGAGAAGCACTTTGCGGATGCTATTGCAAATGCCTATACTCCAGAGGGTAAGGCTATTGACAACGCTCGTAATCTCGAGGCTCTAAAGCGCATCTTGGGATAACACTCATACATATATATAATAAAGAACGCTACCCGTTTGGGTAGCGTTCTCTTTTTGCAACTCTATCGAACGATTACTTCCAATCCATACAACGGCACACAAGGTTACGGTCGCCGTAGCCATTGTCAATCTTTGTAACGTATGGGAAGAACTTACCCACAGCAACCCAAGCGAGTGGGAAGGCAGCCTCCTGACGTGAGTATGGGTGTGACCACTCGCCAGCAAGCTCCAACGCTGTGTGAGGAGCGTTTACAACAACGTTATCAGCATTACCCGATGCCGCAGCAGCCTCGCACTCACGCTTAATCTGAATGAGTGACTCGATGAAGCGGTCCATCTCAGCCTTCGACTCCGACTCTGTAGGCTCAACCATCAAGGTCTCGTGAACAGGGAACGAGAGTGTAGGAGCG
>JADBON010000161.1:0-3955 GCA_015656305.1 Alistipes sp. | reverse complement strand
GCGAAACTTGGTGGAGCAAAGGGTAGCAAAAACTAATTTTTAAAGCCTAAAACTATGACTTCACTATACGATAATATAATCTTTGGCCCTATACGCTCACGCCGCTTAGGTCTATCGTTGGGTGTCAATCTTCTGCCTATCGAGAGCAAACTATGTAGCTTCGACTGCATCTACTGCGAGTGTGGCTGGAATGCCGACCATCCTGGCAAGCGCCGCTTCAATGCTCGTGAGGATGTGCGTGCGATGCTCGATGAGGTGCTTCAGAAGATGGTTGGTGAGGGTACGCCTCCCGATGTAATCACCTTTGCGGGTAATGGCGAGCCTACGATGCACCCCGACTTCGAGGCGATTATCGAGGATACCATCGCACTTCGTGATAAGCACTGCCCAAATGCCAAGGTGTCAGTGTTGTCGAACGCTACGCAGATTCACCGCGAGGATGTTCGCCGTGCGCTCGGACGTGTCGATAACAATATCCTTAAGCTCGATTCTGCATTCGACGAGACTGTGCAGTTGGTAAATAAACCACAGGGTGCGTACACCGTAGCCCGTACCGTAGAGCTTCTAAAGGCCTTCGATGGTGAGTTTATCTTGCAGACGATGTTCCTTCGTGGCGAGTACCTCGGAAAGCGCGTGGATAACACCACCGAGGAGGAGGTTACGGCGTGGTTGAAGCTTGTTGAGGAGATGCACCCAAAGCGTGTTATGGTATATTCGTTGGACCGCGACACACCTTGCGAGACTCTCGAGAAGGTGGAGCGTGAGGAGTTGCAGCGTATCGCGGAGCGTGTTGCGGCGCTCGGCATAGAGTGTTCAGTAGCGTAAATAATTAAAACTTAAGAGATAAATATGGAATTTGTAGGTAAGGTATTGGAGATTCTCTCACCCGTAACGGGCCAGTCGGCACGTGGTACGTGGGAGCGTCAGACCGTAGTTTTCGAGCAGGCCAATAAGCAGTTCGGTAAGGAGATTGCGGTAACGTTTATGAACAAGGGACAGGATGTTGCGATGTTGCGCGTTGGCGAGAGCTACACCGTGTCGTTCGACATCGAGTCACGTAAGTATATGGATAAGTGGTACACCGACGTACGTGCTTGGCGTGTGCAGCCACAGCAGGCACAGGCGCAGCCTCCACAGCAGGATATGCCTCCATTTATGGAGGAGCCACAGGCTTCGTACTCTGCAGGTGCTGGCGTGGTGGATGATATCCCATTTTAGTCGATTAGTACAAAAAAAAGAAGAGGGCCTATCTACGGATAAGCCCTCTTTTTTATTGCCCCCCCCTCGCTATTAGTTGAGGTTAAGGCGCTCTGCGCTATATAGGTAACGCTTGATACTACGCTTTGGAGTCTTAACAAACTCCTCGCGGTGGATTACGATATTCGAAACCTTCTCGTATGAAGCAACCATATTGTTAAGCTGTTCGAGGTTCTTGTTCATAATCTCCTGCAAGTTGTCGAGGTTGATGCCCTCGGCAGTAGCCAACTCATAGTCAGGTACTACCAATGCAGTAAGGCGACCATTGTTCTCGATAACCAACGACTCGGCAACCATATAGAGGTTGTTCAAGCGCTCCTCAATCTCCTCAGGGTAGATGTTCTGTCCCGAGCCAGAGAGAATCATAGTCTTGCAACGGCCACGGATGTAGAGCGTACCATCCTCCTCCATAGTACACATATCGCCAGTGTGCAACCAGCCATCCTCATCCAACACAGCATTTGTGGCCTCCTCGTTTTTGTAGTAGCCCTTCATAACGTGCTCACCGCGTACCAACAACTCACCAGGGATGTTCTTTGGGTCACGCGACATAATCTTCGACTCGAAGAGGTACGATGGAAGAATCTTACCACACGAGCCGAGCTTGAAGTACTGTGGAAGCTCGAAGCTGATAAGTGGACCACACTCGGTCATACCGTAACCTACCGTAAGTGGGAACTTGATAGTGCGGAGGAACTCCTCGGTCTCGCCGTTAATAGCGGCACCACCAACGATGAATATCTCTACGCAACCACCAAACTGCTCCATAAGCTTTGCGCGGATAGTAGAGTAGATAGCGGTATTGATAAGTGGAATACGCATCGCGATACTCATAGGGCCCTTCTCCAACAATGGAAGGATGCTCTTGCGATATACCTTCTCAAGGATAAGAGGCACTGAGCATACGATGTTAGGACGTGTAGTCTTCATAGCCTCGATAAGAATCTTTGGCGATGGGATACGGCCCAAGAGGGTGATATGTGCGCCACAAGCCAAAGGTGCGAGGAAATCGAAGGTACAGCCATAGGCGTGTGCCAATGGTAGGAACGAGAGTGTGCGACCACCCTTACGGAAGTAATGCTCGCCAGTGTCAGGGTTCTCCATATCCATCGCGAAGCCTACGTTACCTGTAAGGTTATTTACGGTAAGCATAACGCCCTTCGACGAGCCTGTAGTACCCGATGTGTAGTTGAGTAAACAGATTTCGTCATTGTCAATATCTGGGTACTTAATATCCTCTATGCTAAAGCCACGTGGATATGCCTCGCGGTAGTGTGAGAGGATGTTCTTCATATATGAAGTGAGCTTATCGCCCTGCTTCTCGTAGATAACGTGGTAGTCGGTGATTGAGAATACGGCGTCGATGCCTGGAATCTGCTCACCCTCGATATCATCCCAGAAGTTATCGCCCAAGAACAAGAGCTTACTCTCCGAGTGGTTTACGATGTTGATAACGTCATTAGGGTTGAAATCCTGAAGAATTGGCACGATGATAGCACCGTAGGTAATAGTTGCAATATAGCTAATGCACCAGCGGGTATTGTTACGGCCAATAAGTGCGATTTTATCACCCTTCTCGATGCCAGCCTCCTTGAAGACAAGGTGAAGCTTGGCAACCTCCTTTGCTACCTCATAGTATGAGAATGTCTCGCCCTTGAAGTAGTCGGTAAGAGCAGACATCTCGCGGTTGTTGCGAAAACTCTGCTCGTAAAGCTTAATTAAGTTTCTCTCTAACATAATCTATTTCGTTTTGTAACGAGTCACATAATGGCGCAAAGATAGGCATTTTTTGTGAGCTTTAGAAATTTTCAACCGATTTTCTCATCGTTAAAGTGCTTCGAAGGCGTGAGCCTATTACGTAATATGCTGATAATTACCGATGTATGGCGGTTTGCGGAGAGTCTATTTTTGTAGTAAATATTTCTACAATAGGGTAGGCCTTGAAACGCGAATATTAAAAAAAGATTGAATGGGATATCTTTTTGTGGATAATCATTGGTAATATTCAAAATTATTCTTATCTTTGTGTTTCCGAATAGTTGTAGGATAGGATTTTGGCTCTTTAGTTCAAGGGATAGAACGAAGGTTTCCTAAACCTTAAATCCGGGTTCGAGTCCCGGAGGGGCTACAAAAAAAGCATCGGCATTATCGTGTGCCGATGCTTTTCTGTTTTTGTGATAGTATATTACGACTGCGCTTCTACCTCTCCTTTTGAAGCAGCCACTCTGCCCACTCCATATCTTCGGGTGTGGTGAGCTTGAGGTTTGTGCGCTCGCCCTCGATAAGCGTTATTGCTACACCCATACGCTCCACCACCGAGGCATCATCCGTAAACGAGGTGTCGAACTCCTGTCCGTAGGCGCGACGTAGGGTCTCACTGCGGAATACCTGTGGTGTTTGCACGATGCGAAGCTCGCTGCGTGGCATAATCTCCGAGCCGCTGTCGGTCACCCTGCGATAGGAGTCTACGACATCCACAACAGGTATCACGGCCTCGTTCTCATCCACCGCCAGTGCCGTGCGGATAATCAGTTTCTTTGAGATAAGCGCCCTTACACCATCGTGAACGAAGATTGATGTAACATCCTCTGATAGAGCCTCTATGCCCGCCTTGACGGAGTGGAAACGCTCCTTGCCTCCCGCCACGCACTTATGCACCGCAACATCGAAGCGCGCCGCGAGGTTACGCCATAGGGTG